>NZ_JACMOO010000221.1 GCF_014377975.1 Ferruginibacter sp. | reverse complement strand
GGTAAAAGATTCTACTAAAAATTATTCCTTTAACCGGGGAGCATCTTTACTGAATGTGCAGAAACCGGTTTTTATCAGTAAAGACAGTTTCTACATAAAAGGAAACGGAGTTACTATTACCAGTGATTCAAATTATAAAGGTGCTGCATTTATCATTAGCAATACTGCAAAATACATTGTACTGGATAGCATTGTTTTTAAAAATTTTGATGTGGCTGTTGCGGTTCAAAAAAGCAATATAGAATTTAAAAATGTGCAATTCATCAATTGCCGTGTGCCTGTACTTTATCAATTATCATTTACCGGTACGATGATATCAGGGTTTTTAAAAGATTCCATATTTATTCCTGTTTCAAAATTTAAAAAACTTTAAATGGCGTCTCTTAAAATACCTTCTAATAATAGAAAGCTGGAACGCATGGCCCTCCTACTGATAGCCATTATTATGGGCTTGCTGTTTTGGAAAATGTTTACTGTTTTACAACGGGATTTTAGCGAGGTAAATATCCGGATGGAAAATGGTACCATGATAAACTTAAATGAAAAAAGCGATGTCGAAAGTATAAAGAACCTGTTGATAAAAGGGTTATATTTTGAAGATCCAAAAGACATTGATTTCATTGCCTCCACCATTAAGAAAGCTAAAGACCCTTCGGTACCGATCGATAACGCCGGAGAGTTGAATAAGCAAAAATATTTTGTGAATGCCGATGAAGCTTTTGCAAAAGGAGGCAAATCATTTAAAAGCCGCGTTACTTTATCCAGAAATTTACTCGGCTTTTCAGAACCAGATTCTATAACCTTTGAGAAGGAAAAAATTCATCTTTTAAATGTGGGTTTGCTGAACAATTTAGGGCTGGGCGCATACAGTATTTCAGGTGCCATTAAAAACCACGGCAACCAACCGGCAGTAGGAGTTTTGATGCGGCTCAAGTTATTGGCATCCGTGGATACAAGCATTGAATCAACCCATCCGGAAGAAGAAAAAGAGATCATCGAATTTAAAAATGGAGTAAGAAAAATATTCACACTGGATTCGGCTAACAACCGGCAACTTATTTCATTTTATGCCTATGTACGTACCGATGACGCTGGAAAATTTACATTTTCAGGGCTGCCCCAAAACAAGGCCTACGAACTGCTTCCGCTAAAGCCAGGTTACGAGTTTGGGCGTGTGCTGGGTACTGAAAAACTGCGGGGCAATGCAAGTTTCAACTTTGTTCAGAGCCCGCATACCATAAAGCTTTTCTCGGCGAGGGATTTTAATACACTCAAAAAAGAAAAAGCATTTATCGTACGGTCGCCTGAAGAAGTGAGCAACTGGTACTGGACGATTGTGGGTGTATTTTTCTTTTCTTTCCTGCTGCTGCATATTGTTTTTACCATCCGTTCCCGGGGTGCCGATCAATTGATATTGCCTGTTATAATGATCCTCAGCGGTCTTTCATTTATTACATTGTTTAGTTTACAGGATCCGCTACGGGACCGCTTTCTGGCAAAAAGTACTTTCATTTATTTTTGTATCGGAATCGCCGGTATACTCATGTTACAGTTTATAAATCTTAAAAAATTTACCCCTGACTCCCGTTTATTCCGTCTTATCATTTTTAAAAATAACCCCAATGCAGCCAACGGATGGCCATGGGCATTGGGTGCAATCGGGTTGTTATTTTTAACGATATTGTTTGGTACCGGCCCGCAGGGAAGTGGTGTTAAAGTAAATCTTTTAGGTTTTCAGCCAAGCGAAATTGTAAAGTATTTAATCATCGTATTTCTTGCAGGCTTCTTTTCAAGAAACGAAAATTTTATTTCTCAATATCCATCCTGGAATAAAAGGCTATACTTTTTTGCATTTGCATTGGGCGCTATCCTCACCACTATTTTATTGTTTTTGGTGCTGGGCGATCTTGGCCCTGGCATTGTGTGTTGTTTTACATTTATTATTCTTTTTTCTTTTTGCAGGGGCGATTTTATGCAGGTAGTTGCAGCCATGGTAGTATACGCCATCAGCATCTGGCTGTTAAAAAATGTGTTGCTGGCAACCGGTATTACGGTTGCTTTGCTGGCATTGTACCTGCTCATCACCAAAAGCAAATTAAGCGAATCGGCCACGATGGCCCTTGTCGTTGTAAGCGGATTTTTATTGCTGGATAAAATACATGCGTTGGCTAAACTAATACCAGGACCAATGCAAAGACTGGTAGACAGAAAAGCGATCTGGTCAAACCCATGGAACAACCAGGTATTTGGCGGCGACCAGGTAGCCAATGGTATCTGGGCCATTTCAAGTGGTGGTATTACCGGTCAGGGAGCTGGCGAAGGTTTTGCCAAAACAATTCCCGAAGCGCATACCGATATGATTCTTCCGGCAATGGGGGAAGAATTTGGCTGGGCTGGTATTACCTGTGTGTTTATTTTATTTTTAATTTACCTGCATCGGTCTGTTATCATTGGGCGGCAAACAGGCACTCCGTTTTTATTTTATTTGTGTGCCGGTATTGGTATCGGAACCTTTGTACAATTTTTATTAATCGCCGGGGGCTCAACAGGCGCATTGCCTTTGTCAGGCGTGGCATTGCCTTTTACAAGTTATGGGGGCACTTCTTTATTGTGCAGTATGCTTGCTGCTGGTTTCCTGTTATCCGCATCAAAAATCAATGGATCAAAAGTGCAGATGAAATACATAATGCAGCGGCAGGATAAAAATTTAATGCCGGCCTTACTTGCAGCTTGTATAGGCATAGTGTTGCTGGCCGTGAATGTGTCAGGCTATACATTTAATAACAGGAAATGGATAGTAGAACCTGCGCTGGTAGCAGAGCGCAGTGGAGCCAGGTTGTTTAGTTATAACCCCAGAATAAATATTTTGATGAACAGGTTGCAGGCGGGAAATTTAGTGGACCGCAACGGCAACATATTGGCAACAAGTGACCCAAAGCAGGTACAGGGCGAAAAGGATTCTCTTGCTTCCTATGGCATACCGGCCAGTGATATTGCTTCACTGGCGTATAAAAGATCAGAGCGGTATTATCCTTTTGGCGAACACATGTTTTTTTGGACGGGGGATGCCAATACCCATGTGTTTGATGGCAGCAACAATGGTTATTTTGCCGAGTATGAACATGCTTCGGAACTCCGCGGCTTTCCCACACCCCTGGTTAAATTTCAGGTAAGTGCCAATGCTTTCAAAGCCGATAAATTTTTACCGGCAACAGAAACACAAATGACTATTACAAAAAGAGATTATAGTGCACTTACTGATTTATTGCTGGAGGGTATCAACAGCAATGCAGTACAACAATTTAAAAAACGCAACCGGGATGTTAAGCTTACGATGGATGCAGGATTGCAAACAAAAATCCAACTTGCCCTTCAGAATGATGACAGCGTGACAAGAAAAAGAGTGTCGGTTGTAGTGATGGAAGACAATACCGGAGATGTACTCGCTTCAGCAATGTGGCCGTTGCCACCCGTAAATGACTGGGATCGCCTGAACCTGAGCCAAAATGAAATGAATCGTTTACCTGGGTGGAATGTAAATACAGATATCGGATTTACCCATGCCACCCAACCTGGTTCTACAGCAAAACTGGTTACAGCGCTGGCTGCATTTAATAAACTGGGGGATGGTGTTGCAAAAAAAGTGATCAGAATTTACCCCAAAGATCTTATTCGGGTTACCGGGCCAGAACCTGATGAGGCAGGGTTGATTAATATTGAGAGGGCCATTGTAAAATCCAATAATTCATTTTTTATACGGCTTGCCAATGAAGAAAAATTGCAGGAGCAGATGGGAACCTTGTATATGCAGTCGGGTATGTTTTTGCATGGCGTAGGCGGTTATTATTTTGAAAATGAAATCAACAATACGGTGCAGCAGGAAAAATGGCGAGAGCTCTGGCGAAACACCGAATTCACCAGCCTGCGAAAGTACAATCCTGATAACATACGTCGTACCAGAGCCATGGGGGTTTCCGGTATGGCGTGGGGACAAGGTGAGCTGGTGGCCACACCTGCGTCAATAGCCAGGGTTGCGGCAGCAATTGCAAACAATGGCGTGATGATACCTGCAAAATATGTACTGGAAGTAAATGGAAAAGTGATTACTGGCAAACCAGGCGTTTCCATTGTGAACGATTCCATTTATGCACAGCGTATGATGGGCTACATGAAAAAACAAAGCGCCCCGAAAAAAGGTAAGCTGGGAATATTTGTTGCCGGCAAAACAGGCACGCCTGAAAGAATGTATAAGGGGGTAACGATCAACGATGGCTGGTATGTTTTTTTTGCGCCGAAGGCGGAAGGTACGGGACATATTGTTGTTTGCATACGCATTGAAGGAACAAAAGGATCCAGTGATGCAGTGCAACTAGCGGGCAGCCACATTATTCCCTTACTGGTGGAAAGGAATTATATAAAAAGTTTTGCAGCGCCCAAGAAGGATGAGGGTGATAATGATACGCCCTTGCAGAAACCACTTCAGCTGGCACAGACAGTTCAGCAGGATGGTCACTAACGAAGGATGACACGGATGAACAATAATGATAACGGATTTTATAATTACAGATTTTATAAAAATTTATTGAACCATGTTTAAATTATTTAAGGAACCAGCAGCCGATGTAAAAAAAATCCGGAATATTTTATTGCAGTTTATCAAAGAAAAATTGCAACGGGCCGAAGGAGGTGAAGGTGCAAATATTAATGGCATTTATCTGTACGTCAATTGCAACGAATCTGAACGGTATTTGTATGAATCGGCGGTACATGCAGCGAATCCCGAAAAATTCAGGAACGAAGTACAAAGAATTGCAGACGATTATGCAATTCAATTACCCGTTTCGTGGAAATACGAAATCGCTTTTACAGATAAATTTCCGGAGCAATCTTATGTGGCCACCGAAATAAAAACAGCGCTTTTTATCTCCACCAGAAAGGCAGGTATCATCAATAAAAAAAGCTGTGCTTACATCCGGATACTCGGTGGCAATGCGGAAAAAGAAATGTATGTGCTGGAGCCATCTAAAGAAAAAATAAATATTGGCCGCGAAACAAAAGTGCAGTTGAACGGAGGTTTCGTGCGCAAAAACAGTATCGCTTTTACGGCATCGGGATCAATGGACATTAACCGGTGTGTAAGCCGCCAGCATGCGCATATTGAATGGGAACCATCCAGCGGTTCGTTTTTAATTTTTGCAGATGAGGGCGGCATTCCCCCACATAATAAAATGAAAGTGCATACTGCTGAAGGCAGTTTTATAAAAATGCAGGCAATTGAAGTGGGGCATAGGTTGAAGGAAGGTGACCAGGTAATTTTGGGCGATAAAGCAGTATTGGAGTTTACGTACTCCGGCAGTGAAATATAAGATGGCGAAAGTATTTACAATAACAGAAGGATTGGAAAACCTGGGGGCATTAAAGTCGGGCGGGCAGGGCTCTGTTTATAAAGCAAGAAGAACAGGCGAAATTATTACTGCAATTAAAATATTACCCACACCTATCGCCAGCGAAACGGATGAGGACAAAAATTTCATTTCTTTTCAAAATGAAGTGCAGAAATTAAAAAAAGTTAACGAGTCGCCCAATCCGAATGTGGTGAGCATCGTTGCTTCCGGCATTACAACCTCCGGTAATCTTCCTTACATTGAAATGGAATATATTGAAGGCCCTGACCTGGGAGAGTTGCTAACACCGCCTTACGACACCATCTTTACCATTAAAGAAGTTATTAAGGTGGCAGATCATTTATCCAATGCGTTGGCGCATTGTCACCGGGCAGATATTAAGCACGGGGATATTAAAAGCAACAACGTAAAATTTAACCAGCGCACAGGTAATTATATTTTGCTTGATTTCGGCTTATCCATTATGTCGGACGAACAACGGCGCACAAGTATCCGGCATGCCGGAGCGATAGAATTTATGGCACCCGAACAAAATATGGGTGTAATGTATTTTGAAACTGATGTGTACAGCCTTGGAATAATTTTGTTTGAGTTACTGGCGGGTACAGTACCGTTTCCATTAAATGGCAAAGGCGAAATGGGCCGTAATTTGGTAATGCTGGCGCACATGGAAACTGCACCGCCAGATTTACTTGCACTCAGAAAAGAGGCTATGCCTTCCGGCTGGGATTTTGATAAAAAAGAAAGGGAAATGCAGGTACCTTCCTGGCTCATTCAAATGGTGTACAGGTGCCTGGACAAAGAGCCATCCAAACGTTTTTTAAATGGTATGGAATTGCAAACATTTATTTATTCAGGAATCATCGCAGAGGAGCATAAAACGGTAAATAGGTCAACGGAGCAATTAACAATTGCCCGCACGCAAGGGTTGCAGTTAAAAAAAGAAATTGAAATACTGGAATCGAGGGCAACAGAAAAAGACAGCCTGATAGAAAATTTACAAACGCAGGTTGAGCTGAAAGACAAGGCAATAGAACAATATCAATATGCGGATAATTATAACTTATTGAAACCTAAAAAAACAGGCATTTCAAAAGGCTTATTTTTTATGGTACTTTTTATTGCGCTGGGGGCTGGCGGAATTACTGCATACGATTCTTTTATCCGGCCACATAAAAACAATAACAAGGATTCAACGATGCAGATTCAGGGATCCATTAACCCGCCCGACTCTTTAGCTACCCCTGATGATAAGCCCCTGAAAAAAGCTAAGACTAAATTTAAAAAAAACATCGCCTTACCAATAAAAAGTACAGGCAGGGAACAGCCCGGGCAATCGTATGAAAATGGCAAACAAGCTGCGGAAAATAATCCTGTGCCTGAAAAAGAATACCGGGTAATTCATACCGCCTATCTGCATGTTTCGCCGGCTGCATATACCCGTAGCACTACCTATATTATCCCCGGAGATGAAACCGTTACCGCCATCAAAGAGAAAAATAATTTCATTTATGTAACCTTTATTAACACCGAAGGAAAAACTACAAAGGGTTGGTTACTGAAAAAAAATCTCAGGCTGGTGAATCAATACTAATAGAGGTTAAATTATATAGAGAGTTATAAAAATATAAAGGAAAATAAAAAATTGAAATTTAATAATCTGTGGTATCACCCGAACTTTCCGTAAGGTGATCGTACTCGCCTTTTAAAGCATACCAGCCAAAAATAAACAACCCAATTGCAATGGGAGTAAAAATGGTAATGATAATAAGCCATGGTACGGGCTTATTAATATCTTTTGTACCGGTGGCGCTAATATTATGGATGGCACCGGTTACTAAAAAATAAATTACCAACGGCGCAATCAGCATCCATGCAATACCCATTATTTTTTTCAACTTATTCATATAAAAATTTTAATTGTACCTATTTTTTGTTGGCGGTTTATAAGAGATTACGCCTTTAAAAAAATGTGTTGCATATAGTCAGGTATTTTAATCATGTATATTTTTATCCACTTTATTGGTCAAATACAAAGTGCCGATTACAAAACATAAAGCAGCCACACCAATGGGATACCACAGCCCCACCAATGGATCGCTTGTAAAAGTGGTTGATAACAATGTGGCGATAAAAGGCACCAATCCTCCAAACACGCCATTGCCGATATGATAAGGCAAACTCATGGATGTGTACCGGATTTTTGTGGGAAACAATTCAACCAGGAACGCTGCAACGGGCCCATATACCATCGTTACAAAAAAGATCATTACCCAGACTAAAAAAATAAATTTCCATTTGAGTGCGGTAGAAAGAATTTTATCTGAATAAACCGGAGCGCTAACCTGTGTTGAAATTATTTTCAACATGTAATCTGCTTTCACCTGTGTGGTATCTGTAAAGGTTTTTGCAAATTGATTTCCGCCGTATGTATAAATGCTTTTTACCTGTCGGATAAATAAAATAGTTCCATCATTTGTTTTTACAGTATCATTCTTTAATAAGAAATCTCTATCAGCAAAACTCAATTTTTTATTGGGATGTTGTTCTTCCAGCTTTCCCATCCATACTTTCGCATCGGCATCTTTCAAAAAAGTGCTGAATATCGGCCTGTAAAAAACAACTCCCAATAACATACCGGTCAGCATAATCCACTTCCTTCCAAATTGATCACTCAGCCATCCAAAAAAAACAAAGAACGGCGTGGCAAGTGCAATGCCCCACAGCAATATTTCCCTGTTCTGCATAAATTCAATCTTCACTGTATTTTCTAAAAAAG
>NZ_JACMOO010000026.1 GCF_014377975.1 Ferruginibacter sp. | reverse complement strand
GTCATATGACAGCAATCCTTCATTATTGGCAAAATACATAATTCCGTTTTTATCCTGCCGAATATCCCAATTCTGCAAACCAGCACTGTAGTTCTGTTTGGAATAATTGATTATATCCGGTAAGCCAACGGTATTTTGACAAAAGGCGGAGAATGGCAAAAAAATAAACAAAAGTATTTTCTTCATTTCAGCGAACATCTTTTAAAAGATGAAGGTATTAAAAATTGATTGATGTATTAAGGTAATAGCGGATGAAGTAGTTATGAAGTAGCTAATTCGGTATAAATTAACTTAAAGCACAATGCATGAAGTAGTAATGAAGTGGGTATTTAGACTACAAATGAAGTAGACTGCCGTAGTTTTACTGAACGATTTTTTATTGTTTACATACCTCTAAAACGATTGCTTTTATGAAATTAAAATTGAGACTTTTATGTGTTGGTATTTTTTTAGGAAGCTTTCTTCAACAAACCCTGGCGCAAAATATTATAGTAGCAGGGAAAGTGAAGAGCAAAACTACCAGCGAAGCATTGGCAAGGGCCACCGTATTAATTAAAGGAACTTCCACCTCAACTGTTACAGATGAAAATGGTAATTTTCAGATTTCCATTCAAAAAGGCGGGACACTGGTGGTTACTTCCGTTGGCTTTTTATCCAGCAATTACGTCGTTAAAAAACCAGGCGATGTGTTGATTTTGATGGATGACAGAAATAAACAAATGGAGGAAGTAATAGTGATTGGCTATGGCACCCAAAAAGTAACCAAAGTATCAGGAGCAATTTCTACCATTAAAACGGATGCCATTGAAAAAGCAAGTCCAGTTAGGGTTGAAGATGCCATCCAGGGACGGGCTTCAGGCGTTACGATTGTGCAAAGTGGATCTCCGGGCGTAAAGCCCACATTGTTTGTAAGGGGGATACCTTCCTACAATGGTTCAGATCCCCTGGTGGTGGTGGATGGCTCTATACAAACTCTTGACGATTTGAATGCTATTAATCCTTCCGATGTAGAAAGTATCAATATATTAAAAGATGCTGCAGCTACTGCTATTTATGGCGTTAGTGGTGGTAATGGAGTAATAGTGCTTACCACTAAATCGGGCAAAAAGAACCAAAAAACGCAGTTCTCCATTTCGAGTAGTGCTGGTTTGCAAAAGGTGGCCAACAACATCCCGGTTTTAAATGCTACCCAATATGCTGCTATGTTAAATGAAGGAAGTACTACATCCGGTGAGGGCATTATTTTTCCCGATATCAGTAAACTGGGCGTAGGTACCAACTGGCAGGATCAGATATTTAAAACTGCTCCAATACAATCACATAGCATTTCTGCCAGCGGCGGCTCTGATAAAATGACCTATTTTCTATCTGGCGGTTACAACGACCAGGCAGGTATTTTGGGTGGAATTGATAAATCGAATTTTGGTAGGACCAATTTCACAGCCAATCTGAGTTTTCAATTAACACCTAAATTAAAGTTTGTTGTAAATGCAACGGAAGTCTTGCTTTCATCAAAGGGTGTGAAAGAAGGAACCTGGAATGGTATTATTGGGGAAGCACTAAATTTTGATCCAACCGTTTCTGTTTATAATACAGTGCCCGGCACTATCGGAAATTACGGATACAGCACCCTGATTAAAAAAGAAGTGCATAATCCGCTTACTGACCTGCAAAATACGTATAACCAAAATAATGGCAATAAGCAATATGGAAAATTTGAATTTCAATACGACGCATTAAAAAACCTGAAAATCACATCAAGGTTTGGGTATACCAATTATATAGATAATGTAAAAACATTTAATCCACTTGTGTTTTATGGTATTAATAACGACGACAATTCTTTGGATGAAACTGGTTCCGCTACGATAAAAGGTATTTTACACCATAACTCGGTTTCATCTCTTCGTAACAATTATTTTACGTGGAACTGGGAAACGTTTGCCAATTACAATTTTGATATAAATAAGGATCATCATTTTGAAACTACGGCGGGTATGGCTTTAGGCCAGTCTTCGCAAAACCACTTGGGAGCTTCCAGGCAGGATGTACCTTTCAATTCATGGACCTATGCCAGCTTACAGGCTGCAACAGGTATAAATTCTTCTACCAATACTACTGCCAACTCAGGGTATTACTACGGTTCTTATTCAAGAAATGTTTCCTTTTTTGCAAGGGCCAACTACGATTACCAAAATAAATACCTGCTATCGGCAAGCATTCGCAGGGATGGCTATTCCGAATTTCAGCCTGCCAAAAAATATGGCAACTTTTATGCAGGTTCCGTAGGCTGGGTGGTTTCAAAAGAAGATTTCTTCCGTTCAACGTTCATCAACTTCTTAAAAATAAGGGCCAGTTATGGAAGTGTTGGCAGTAACGCAGGTGCCTCGCTGCAAACTACCACCATCGCTACCGGAGGTACCTATAACAATATTGGTAACAATAACGGATATTACTTTAATGGTGCGTTTTACCCCGGTTCCAGCATTGGCGGCCAGGGCAACCCGTTATTGCTGGGTTGGGAAACAGATGCACAAACCAATGCAGGTTTTGATATGACCTTCTTTAAAAACAAGTTTACCCTTAATGCAGATTATTTTCAAAAGAATGTTTCTAACCTGATTTTTACTGGTGCCCAGGCACTGTATGTAGGCACGGTGCCGGCACCCACATCTAATGTAGGAGCTACCAAAACAACGGGTTTAGATGTTACTTTAGGATATAGTGACAGGATTGGTAAAAAATTGGGCATTAATACGGCACTCAATTTTACTGCTTTTAAAAGCCTGGTAACCGCTACCAGTTTTGATGGTACGGCAAAAATACCGGGTGGTTATTATTTTAACGGGCAAAACCAAAGCGTAACTGTTTTTGAGAAAGGTCAGGCGCCGGGATATTTTTACGGTTACAAAACTGCGGGTCTTTTTCAAACGGCTGATGAGGTAGCCAAATCGCCCCAGCAGGCAGGTGCACAACCCGGTGATATAAAATATGCAGATGTGAATGGAGATGGTGTGATCAACAGCAAAGACCAAACTAAAATAGGTAACCCCTTTCCAAAATTTGTATTGGGTTGGAACATCGGTTTAGACTTTATGAACTTTGATTTTACAGTCTTCACGTATGTCTCTTACGGCAACGATATTTACAGGGCTTATGAAAGAAATGCCAACTTCACCAATAAATTCAGTGGTGTGCTTAACCGTTGGACAGGCCCTAACACCACCACCGATGCACGGTATCCCAGATATACTTTTACGGACGCAAACAACAATGCCAGGGTTTCTGACAGGTTTGTAGAAGATGGATCATTTATAAAGATCAAAAATCTGCAATTGGGATACACTTTTCCTAAGACAATATTAAAAGGGATGTTCTCCAAAATACGATGGTACATAGCGGTGAAAAATGCTTTTACTTTCACCAAATACAGCGGATATGACCCGGAAATTTCAGGCGGTATTTTAGGCTCGTGTGTTGATTTAGGTACTTACCCGCTGCCACGCACTTTTTTAACAGGTTTCGACCTTAGATTTTAAGACTATTTATCATCACCAACAAATCAAATTTTTCTATATGATAAAATATTTGAAAATAACAGGAGCTATTGCCATGCTGGCTTTAATGGCATCCTGCAAAAAATACCTTGATAAAACGGCCGCAGATAATTATCAGATTACAGATAAAAATTATTTGCTTACCGAAAGTGATTACCGCACTCAACAAGTAAGTGTTTATACACCCTTGCAATGGTTGAACTTGTTGGTACCAATAGGCGACATTGCATCCGATAATTCGGTTACAGGCGGCGAAAGCGCATCGGATGTGCTTGATTTGCAACAGATAGATAAGTACACCCAAACACCGGTGAATGGCATTTTATCTAACCTTTGGCAGTATGCCTACGAAGGGGTAAACAGGGCCAACTATTTAACCCAATACTACGCCACCAACCCGGCAGGCCAAAGCATTGGTTTTGTTGGTAAAGATGCTATGTATGGCGAAGTATATTTTTTAAGGGCGTATTATTATTTTACGCTTACCAAAATGTTTGGTGATGTGCCTTTGGTTACCGATAAACGTTTGGATATTTCTGCCACTGGCACGCTTAAACGTACCTCAAAAGCCAACGTATATCTTGCTATTGAAAACGATCTTAAAGCTGCCATAGGCGTATTACCGATTGTGCAATCGCAAACCGGACGTGCCACTAAATTTGCAGCTTTGGCGTTATTGGGCAAAGTTTACCTGTACCAAAAAAAATACGATTCTGCCGCAGCTGTTTTACAAAATGTTATCAGCTCAAACTCTTTTAGTCTGATAAGCGATTTCAATGCAATTTTTGAGAAATCGGGTGAAAATGGTGTTGAATCAGTATTTGAAATACAATATTCAAGTGATGGCGCCAATTCCTATACCTCGGCAGATCCTGCTCAGGGTCCTGGTAACTACGCCGTGCAACTTTGCGGGGTTAGAGAATTAGCCGCAAAGAGTACTTCAATGCCTTATGCCTCGGGATATAGCATCAATCTGCCCACACAAAATTTAGCTTCCGCATACGCAGCCGGCGATCAGCGCAAAGCAGTTACCTGTTTTGATGTTGCCGCTTATACTGCTGCCAACCCGGCTTACGGTATTTCGTTTTTAACCGCACCGTACGAAAACACCGGCTTGTATAATAAAAAATATCTGCCGCATGCAGGACAAACCAATACAAGCGGCGGTGCTTTTCAATTGAACTATAAAAATAATTACCGCACCATTCGTTATGCAGATGTATTGTTGATGGCTGCAGAAGCCAACAACCAAAAAAGTTCGCCCGACGATGTTGCAGCGCAAACTTATCTAAATTTAGTAAGGCGACGGGCTTTCGGCGATAATGAGCATGATATTTCCTTAACAGGCAACAACCTGTATACTACTATTTTGAATGAAAGAAAACTGGAGCTTGCTATGGAAGGGGAACGTTTTTTTGATTTGGTACGCACCGGGCAAGCCGCTGCTACGTTGGGGTCTTTGGGCTTTGTAACCGGGAAAAATGAATTGTTTCCTATACCTAACATAGAAATATCACTTTCAGGGCTAACACAAAACCCAGGGTATTAAATTTTAACTATTAAAAATTGAATCATGAAAATTTTAAAATATTTTTTCAGCATAACGTTGCTGCTCTGCGTTTTGGCAGGTTGTAAAAAAGATTTATCTAATGATACTTCTTTTGCTTCCAAAGCCCCGGCCAGCGCCAAATTATCCGTTCTTTTCGACATCACTCAGGATAATACAGGCCTGGTAAGCATTACCCCCAATGGCGAAGGTGCAATAAATTACGATATTTATTATGGCGACACCGCTACCACACCAATTAAAATAGCAGCCGGTAAAAATACCACCCATACCTACACTGAAGGGGTGTACAATGTAAAAATTGTTGGTTACAATATAGCAGGTAAAACCACAGAAGCTACACAGCCGTTAACCGTTTCTTTTAAGGCACCAGAAAATTTAAAAGTAACCGTTACAACCAATATATTAACTGTAAATATTGCAGCTTCGGCCATATACGAAACACTTTTTAAAGTATATTATGGTGATTCCAGCACAGCATCCCCGGTTCCATTTACGCCGTTTTTAGAAGGCCAGACAGTAACCCACACCTATGCTTCAGCGGGTACTTATATTATAAAAGTAGTAGCATTAAGTGGTGGTGCTGCAACTACAACCTATTTGGATACCATCAAAGTGGCAAAACAATTAGACTTACCGGTTAGCTTTGACGATGCCAATGTGGATTATTCATTATTAGATTTTGGTGGTAATTCTTCGGCCGTTGCCGTTGACCCGGCCAGCAGTACCAACAAGGTGATGAAAGTTGTTAAAACCGCGGGTGCCCAGGTTTGGGGCGGAACTACTTTGGGCGGAACGATTGGTTTTGCAAGCCATATACCCATTGCAGCAGGTAATACTAGGATGAGTATCATGGTATATTCTCCCGCTGCCGGGCTTGATATTAAATTAAAAATTGAAGACCATACCGATCCTACCCATTCTGTTGAAACGGATATAAAAACAACAGTGGCAAACCAATGGGAAACACTGGTATTTGATTTTAAAAACCAGGCCCCTGGTACTGCCGCTTTAAACCTTGCATACATATTTGACAAAGCCTCTGTGTTTTTCGACTTTGGTACCGCAGGCAGTGGAAAGATTTTTTATGCAGATGACCTGAAAATGGCGCCACCATCTCTGGCACAAATCAATTTACCGGTTACCTTCGACGATGTTAAAACCGATTATACCGTTACTGATTTCGGGGGAAATTTATCAGCCGTTACTGTAGACCCAATGAACAGTGGCAACAACGTAATGAAGTCTATTAAAACCTCCGGAGCACAGTCATGGGCGGGTACTACCGTTGGAACCGGATCTGGTTTTGCATCCGTAATTCCGGTTAGTGCAAGCGCAACAAAGATGAGTATGAGAATTTATTCACCGGCGGCAGGATTGGATATTAAATTGAAAATTGAAGAGCATACCGACGGCACTCATTCTGTTGAGACAGATACCAAAACCACCGTAGCAAACCAGTGGGAAACGCTGACTTTTGATTTTAGCAATCCTGCCGCAGGCACAAGCGCATGGAACACTGCATTTAAATACGATAAGGCGTCGCTGTTTTTCGATTTCGGAAATAGTGGCAACGGGAAAGCTTATTATTTTGATAATCTGCAAATGGCAAAAGCAGTTGTCATTTTAAAGCAAATCAACTTACCGGTTACATTTGACGATGCAACAGTGGATTATTCGGTTACAGATTTCGGAAGCAATCAATCATCAGTTGCAACCGATCCAGTCAACAGCAGCAATATGGTAATGAAATCAATTAAAACAACCGGAGCCCAATCCTGGGCAGGAACTACCATTGGTACTGCATTGGGCTTTTCGGCTAAAATTCCTGTTACGGCCAGCGCCACAAAAATGAGTGTTAAAGTGTATTCGCCTGCTGCGGGAATTGATATTAAATTGAAAATTGAAGACCACAACGAAGGCACTCATTCGGTTGAAACAGACACAAAAACAACAGTAGCAAATCAATGGGAAACGCTGGTTTTTGATTTTAGCGCCCCAGCTGCGGGCACAAGTGCCTGGAACGCTGCCTATAATTACGACAAAGCGTCCATATTTTTTGATTTTGGCAATGCGGGGGATGGCAGAACCTACTATTTTGATGATGTGAAATTTGTTTCTTCCGGTGGTGGCGGCGGTAGTTTGTCTCAGATAAATTTACCCGTAACATTTGAAGATGCAACCGTGGACTATACGGTTAGTGACTTTGGAAGCAATATGACCGTGGCGGCAAAAGATCCGGTCAGTAGCAGCAACAACGTAAAGATGACTACAAAACCTGCAGGTGCCCAAAGCTGGGCTGGAACAACCATTGGTACGGCGCTTGGCTTTGCAACTGTTATCCCCGTAACCGCCAGCCGCTCAAAAATGAGTGTACGGGTTTACTCACCTTCCGCTGATCTGGTTATCAAATTAAAAATTGAAGATCACAATGATCCTACCCATTCGGTAGAAACAGATGTGAAATCAACGTTAGCCAATCAATGGGAAATACTTGTGTTTGATTTTAGTACACCTGCCGCCGGCACGGCTGCATGGAATGCTGGTTTTACCTACGACAAAGCTTCTATATTTTTCGATTTCGGAAAAGCCGGAAGCGGGTTGATATTCTACTGGGACGACGTGAAATTTCTTTAACAACAAAACTTAATGCAATGACAACCAACATAAAATCAATAACAATCATTTTACTCGCAGCCATGTTTACATTTACTGCCTGTAAAAAAACAGAGTATGCATTCGGCACATTAAAAACGCCCACCAACCTGGCAATAACGGCTGCTATTGCCGGAACTGGTGCCAATAGTCCAAACGGCGACGGCTCGGGAACGGTGGTTATTACTACTACTGCTAAGGATGCCATTACCTATAAAATAGACTTTGGAGATGGAACTTCCAAGTTGGTACCTTCCGGTAGTGTTACGTATAAATATTCCAATCCGGGTACAACAGATTTCACGATTACCATCAATGCAATTGGTACCGGCGGGGTAATTTCTACCATTAGTAAAAAGATAACCGTATTTGTGGCTTTTGTAATACCACCCGAAATTGTTGCGGCATTAACAAACAACGCTTCAAGAACCTGGGTTACGGATAAAGATGCTCCGGGACATGTAGGTGTAGGGGCGAATAGTGTCTTTACACCCAACTATTATTCAGCTGATCCCAATTCGAGAGCGGCTTGTTTATACGATGATGAAATTACTTTTACAGAAGACACCAACGGAAATATTTTTATTAACGTTGACAACAAAGGCCAGTCTTTTTTGATAGCTGCATCCACCACTTTTTACGGAGTAAACGGAGGTGATAATTGCTATGATATTAATACGGGTGGTGTAAGGAAGTTGTCTTTTATGAACGCTACTTCTGCGTCCACGCCGGATATATCTACCAGGATACAATTTATGGTACCTGGTAATGGCATTATCAATTTTGCAACCGGTGGCAACACATACGAAATTTTATCTGCATCCGCAACCAACATTAGTTTACGCAACATAGGCATTGATGGAAATGCCTGGTATCAAAAATTAAAAGCTAAATAACAGCAATATGAAAAATTTAAAAAGTACGGTAACATTATTAATCCTGTTTTTTGTGCTGGCTAGTTATAAAAAAGCCGGCGCTGACAGCGCAACTAAAACGCCTCCATCCAATCTTGCAATTACTGCAATTGTGAGTGCTGATGGTACTGGCAAAGTAAATTTTACTGCTACAGCAGAAAATGCAATTTCCTATGCATACGAGTTTGGTAATGGAGATATAAAAACCGTAGGTTCAGGTGCAATCAATTATCAATATGCCGCAAGTGGAACCAATACTTATACGGTTACAGTTACAGCAACCAGCAATTCGTCACTTACTGTAAAAAAGTCAATTGATGTAACGGTAACAGTAACTGCTGTAGTTCCTGTGCTCTTCTGGTCGGAGGAGTTTAATACAGATGGTGCGCCTGACCCTGCAAAGTGGGGCTACGACCTGGGGACAGGTAGCAATGGCTGGGGAAATGCAGAACTGGAATACTACACCAACCGGCCGGAAAATGCGGTGGTACAAGGTGGTGTTTTAAAAATAAATGCCCTGAAAGAAAATTACAATGGCAGTGCCTACACTTCTGCAAGGCTACTTTCCAAAGGAAAATTTTCCTTTACTTATGGCAGGGTAGAGATACGGGCTAAACTGCCGGCGGGTGTTGGATCCTGGCCTGCCGCGTGGATGCTGGGAAGTGATGTAGATACCAACCCATGGCCAGCCTGTGGAGAGATAGATATTATGGAACACCTGGGTCGAACCTTAAATACAATTTATGGTACACTTCATTACCCGGGGCGGTCGGGTGGTAATGCCGATGGCAGTACTACTGTTATTGCGGATGCTACTACAGCATTTCATGTGTATACCTTGGATTGGTCGGCTGCAGCTATTAAAATTTATGTGGATGGAATATTATACCATACCACTATCAACAGCAGCAGTATTCCTTTTAACCATGACTTCTTTTTTATTTTAGATGTTGCAATGGGTGGTGGCTTTGGCGGAGCTGTTGATCCGGCAGTTACCAATGCAACCATGGAAGTAGATTACATAAGGGTATACAAATAGCATTACAATAAAACATAAAAAAGGGTGATTGAATTTACCCTTTTTTACCCGGTTAATCATCGTTAAATATTGTTTTAAAACTGGGATATAAAAATTGTGGTCAAAGGGTTTAGCGGTTATTACTGTGCAAATCATTGTTAAAAAATATACCACCAGAAAGCTGTAATAACAATGGATTGTTTATTAGAAAACTCTTTTAACGATTGTACAATATTGTACCAATAGAAATGGATGCCCGATTAACGGGCAGCAAAAAATATAAAAGCATTACCGAAAAAGCAAAAAAAGCCCCGCGTAAAATTTTTACAAAGCCTGTGGCAAACAGGGATAGGAGCGTAGGGCAGACCTTGCTTTTTCGGAGTAATGAATAAAAATGAGGGTCTTTATTATTCTGTTTTTTATCCATTTTGATACTTGTGCTCACCTCTGCAATATCAACCAAAACAAAAGTAGGCTCTGGTAGAGAGCAATCTGCCATTAATTATAATCGACCCTAAAAATAAAACAGGTAATTAAGAATTATTCTTCATCCTAAATTACCCGTTACATCAAAAACGGGCAGGCAAAAATTAACTACTAAATCTAAAGCAAAAGTTTTTTAGAAGCATATAGGCAACAGAGTACGATGAAAGTACTAGCCCACAGGTATGAACTTTATCCTACGCAGATTATTACCACCAGGCAGGCAGCACTAACTAATATGACAAGTATTTTTGGCTCCGGGAAGTTGGGGTTCCAGCCTTTATAGTCAGGAGAATCTTGGTATAATGCAGCGGCTGAAATAAAATATTTAAAACACCTTTTAACGGTATACGTCGTTTAAATATTCGGTAGTAAAATCAAGGCATTCCAATTATTCGCAAACGCTTAGTTCGGATCATGAAGTCAATGCGATGGCAAATACTGTTCCGTTAGAAAAGTACCAGTGATCCCGATACACAAAACCGCGTATAGTAAGCAAGTGGTTGATGAATCAATATAACAATACGGTTGTCCGGAGATATTTAATACTGATCAGGATAGCCAATTTACCAGGTAAATATCAGATCATTGCACATGATCTGATAAATGAAATGGTTGGTTATGAAGTTTGTCCAATGCGGGCTGTTACAATGTAAAACTGATTTTTGTAAGTATTGATAAATAATCAGCAAGCAGCATTTTAGTTTTTATTTTACTCTATATTTAGTCATGCGAAAAATATTACCCTTATTACTTGTTATAAACTTATCAGCATTTAATTGCATTGCACAATTTTATATTGAACCTGTTATCGGCTACCAGATTGATATGAATCAAAGCGGGTTTAACCAAATTAACAGCGCGGTACAATTCACTTTTAAAAAAAGCAGTGGCTACGAATTTATTTTATTGGTACAAAAAAGCTGGGCGCTTTCGCATGTATCCAACGATTCTGCCTTTACGGCAAATCCCCTTCTGCCCTTATATACCGCCGCACAAAAAACTATCCTTCCCGGATCATTTTCTTTTTCAGCCGGTCATCGCATTGTACTGGCGGGTAAAAACAGTGTCAATAAATTATCATTGCTGATAAATACGGGCCTCACAGCTCAACAAATAAAAGTTAGTTACCGGTACGATAAAAATAATTACACCCTTTTAAATCCGGATGAAACGCAGAATAAGTTGAGTATTTTTATTAGTGGGGGAGTAGAGTATATGCGGTTGCTGAAGAGTGGCAGGTTATTTTTTCAAATAAATGTTTCTTCACCACCGGCTGGCAGGGCATTTAAATATCCGTCTTCCTTTCAGTTGATGGCTCCCATAAATCTCAGTGCAGGTTACTCTATTCCTATTAAAAAAAAGTAAAATGATAAAGGGAAATTTTAAAACGATGTTCTATTTTTTGTTGGCGTTTTTTTTACTGACAGGATGTAGCAGAAATGATACCCGGTATTTTGCTGATGCAGAAGACCAGGGAATAGCTATTTTTTCAAGTACCGGTAATAATCTTTTATCCTGCTTTATAGATGGCAAACCATGGCGTACTGTATCAAGAACCACCGGAAGTTTTACATATTATAGGACCAACTATGAAGTAGATATTTTTAAACAGGTAACCGGCACCCTAAAAGACACGCTGGTAATAAGCTGGATGGGTTATTTTGAGGGCAACACTATTATGACTAATTCTTTTAGCCTCCATCTTGCAGTTGAACCTGGTTTTGGTTATAAAGATTTAAATTTATTGCAAGGGCAACGGCTTACAATAGACACTGCTTTCAACTATTTTTCCTTTACTGTCAATGGTTTTAATTCAAAAGGTACGGGCCATATTTATTTTCATTCTATCAGGCTAGATTCAATGGGCCTCGGTATGTATAGTGGCTCAATGTCAGGCTTGCTGGATGCGGATTTTAATACTTCTAAAATAACAAGGGGAAGGTTTGATCATTGGATTGCACCGGATCAGGTTCATTTTTAAACAGCCAGGTTGCACAGCAGAGGCTACAACTTTTAAAAGGTGTAACTTCTGCTGTGAGCGTACGCATCAATCGAAATTTGTACATTCCCCGTAATGAGTTACAAAAAACAGTCTTCATGCCATCAATAAAAATATTTCATGCAAAAAATTATCGTGTCCTTGCTGTTGAGTTTTATTTTAACGCAGGGGTTTGCTCAGCAGGAAAAAAGTTTATCAACTTATTTATCCTTCCAGGTAACACCCGCACTTCACGACCAGACATTGGGCAATAACCCGCTGGGTATGGGGCTGGGGTTACAGACTTTTTTTAATGTAAGTTCAAAATTTAAGCCCACTGCTGAAATTACGGGTGATATTTATTTTCCTCATGATGATGTCTTTAGGATGAATGGCGACGGTACCGCAAAGCTGGAAGTGCCATCAATGGTTAATCTTCTGGCAGGAGCCGAATTTGCACCCGCTAAAAATATATACGTATCCCTTGTTGCCGGCCCTTCTTTCATCAATGGCCAAACTTTGCTTGCCATGAAGCCTTCGCTTGGATTTTACTTTTCCAGCAAACAACGCTGGACGGGAAATATTGCTTACATCAATGTGTTTAACCGGGGAAATGTAGTAAAGGAAAATTTTACTTCAGTAAGTTTAGCTATTGGTGTGAAACTTTTTTAAGAGTGTTGATTGTTGGGTTTTATTTAATTCTTTCTATCTCCGAAATATGCTGTCCTAAAAGCATTGTACAATGTAAAAATTTACATTGTATAAATACGTTACCAGTGAGCCTTTAGAATAATAGTTTGAAATTTTGTGAATGCTTGCAGACACCATGCAGGGATAGGCGATAACAGGGTAGTACAAATTATTCACCCCGTAACAAAAGCCGGTTGAAAAGTTTAATCTGAAGATAATAACTAAAAGCCAAATTATAAATGTACGTAACTGCAGCTGATAGATACGTCTGAGGATGTACAAAGCTGTTGCCGTGGAATGGAAGATCATTTGAGATAAGCCTGCAAAGCGAACAGGCTGCCGTTCTGCAGGGTTATAATGTATTTTGTATTGGTTGTTTTGGCAAATGTACCTCATCAATGCTACAGTAATCAACCATTGCGTTTACATCTTACTAACATCGTTTTTAAGTAACTTCACCTTACTTTGTTGTGCAATGGCCACAAGTATCAATTATGCTGCATTTAAAAGAGATAAGTAAAAAAATAATTAAAGGCGATTTTAGCAGCCTGCTTCATTTTGGCAATGGTAACAAAAACGTGCATCCTGCGGAAGTTACTAAAATGCTGGCATCGGTGCCGGATGAGAATGCAGTACAGGCTTTCAGGTCGTTACCCACCAGTACGCAAACAAAAGTTTTCCCATACCTGGATATCCTGCTACAAAAAAAAATAATACAGAAACTAACCAAACCAAGAGCTTCTTTTATTTTAAATGAGCTAATATCCGATGATCGTATTAGTTTTTATTCGTCGTTGAAAGGAGTGGAACGTTCTACCTGGTTGGCATTACTGAATGAAAAAAATAAGGATGCGGTGCATGATATCCTGGGCTATCCTGAAAACAGTGTGGCCCGGCTTATTAATACAGATTTTGCTACTATTGTACCGGAAATAACTATTGCTGAAGCGAATGAATATTTAAGAAAAAACCATAAGGACAGCGAAGCTGCGAATGTAATTTATGTAGTGGATAAAGAGGGTAAGCTGGTAGATGATATTCCGGTCAGGCGTTTTGTGCTGAATGATCCTGAAAAAAAAGTGGCGGATATTTTAGATGGCTTTTGTGTAAGTCTTAAAATGACAGACACTAAAGAAGATGCAGTGGCAAAGTTTAAAGAGTATGACAGGATAGTGTTACCCGTTACCAATGCAGATAATTTATTGCTGGGTGTATTAACCGTAGATGATGTGCTGGATGTGGCAGAACAAAGAGACACCAAGGAAATTCAAAACTTTGGTGGTGTGGAAGGGCTGGATTATCCCTATGTAAAAACGGCTTTTTTTTCGCTTATAAAAAAAAGAGCTACCTGGTTAATTGTTTTATTTGTCGGCGAAATGCTTACCGCAACGGCGATGGGTTATTTTGATGCCGAAATTTCCAAAGCGGTTGTACTGGCGTTATTTGTACCGCTTATTATTTCAAGCGGCGGTAACTGCGGCTCCCAGGCGGCAACCCTTATAATCCGTGCAATGGCATTAAAGGAACTTACTGTAAAAGACTGGTGGTTTGTAATGCGGCGTGAAATTTTATCGGGTCTTACCCTCGGTTTTATTTTAGGTACCATTGGTTTTGTACGCATTACCATTTGGCAAAACCTGCATTTTTACGATTACGGTCAGCATTGGTTTTTATTGGCGCTCACCATTTTCTTCTCATTAATCGGTATTGTAATGTGGGGTACCTTAAGCGGGTCAATGATACCGATTGTGTTAAAAAGGTGTAAGCTTGATCCTGCTACATCCTCTGCACCGTTGGTAGCAACATTGGTGGATGTTACAGGGCTGGTTATTTATTTTAGCATTGCTGCCATTATTTTGAAAGGCACTATTTTATAAAAATACAGCAATCATTTTTTAGTTATTTTATCAATCAACATGGCACACAATCATTCAGATCATTCTCATGCAGGGCACAGTCACAGTCATGTGCCGGAAATTACCAGCATCAACAAAGCCTTTATAGTTGGCATTGTTTTAAACTTAGCGTATGTTATTATCCAGGTAGGCATTGGTTTAAAAATAAATTCTTTGTCTCTGCTGTCAGATGCAGGCCATAATTTTTTAGATGTGGCGGCCCTTGCTCTCGCTATGATGGCTTTTAAATTGTCTAAATCAAAATCAACCGATAAATATACTTATGGGTTTAAAAAATCTTCTATTTTAATATCCTTACTCAATGCTGTTATTTTACTGATCTCCATCGGGGCAATAGGATACGAAGCTATTTTTCGTTTTGGTAACCCGCAACCATTGCCGGGTAAAATGATATCCATCGTTGCAGCCATTGGAATTGTAATCAATGGTGTGTCTGCTTTTATGTTTTTCAGGGATAAAGAAAAAGACATCAATGTAAAAGCAGCCTTTGTACATTTGGCCGCAGATGCCTTGGTATCACTGGGTTTAGTGGCAGGCGGACTTATTATTTTCTTTACCCACTGGTACTGGATTGACCCCTTACTTAGCATCATTATTTGCCTGGTAATTATTGCCAGTACCTGGAGTTTATTAAAAAATAGTTTACGGCTTTCATTGGATGGCGTACCCAATACTGTTGACATAAAAATAATAAAAGAAACGGTATTAAAAGAAACGGGGGTTAAAGATTTTCATCACCTGCATGTATGGGCCATTAGTACTACGCAGAACGCGATGACAGGCCATGTAGTGGTTTCAAATGAATTGTCTAATGTGCAGGTCAGCCAGTTGAAACACAAAATAAAACACCAGTTGGAGCACCTCAATATACAGCATGCCACCCTCGAAACAGAAACCGAAACCTGTTCGGAAAAAATTTGTGGCGAAGCGCATCAGCATTAATAAATACTATCGCTGTTAAAGGAAAGCCCTTGCAGGTAACGTGCGCATTCCTCTTTTGTGGGTTTTATTATTCAGTCATTGGCGAATTACAAGATGCTATTTCTTCATTAATATTTTCTTCATAGCAACGTCCTCCAATGGCAGTGTGTTAGCCATGAACCTTGCGTATGACCAGGCAATATTTCGTTAATAAAACACAACCGTTTTGGCCTGCAGCTAAGCCTTTAAAAGGAGGTTGTTAGAATAAAATAAAAAAATCCGATCTCCATTAATTAGCGGTTCAAAACTCGCCCTACGCTATATAGGTATTATCTTTCTAACGAAAAAGATAATACCTGGCCAGGTATGTGGGAAGTATAGGTTTTTTTAGATTAGAAAAATATAACTGCTTTGTACAATTTAGCCCAATGGGCTAAATTGGATTAAATTGTGTTGATTTTTAGGAGTTATTAAGCCCGGCAAAACTCACGAAAAAAAGACATGTCTTTTTCTCTGGATTTAATATGGAAGCATTTTATTTTAAAACGTACAAAAGATTATCATGAAGAAACAATTACAACCCACATACAAAAAAGTGAAAAAAAGTGCGTTGCCATTTATTTTAGTTTTGACATTTTTTGTGTTTTATAGTTCTTGTGAGGCACAGGGTTTTGTAAAAGTTAGCCATACCAATTTTGTAATTAATAAAAACCCTTACTATTATGTAGGAACTAATTTTTGGTATGGAGCCTATTTGGGTGCTGATGCAGCTTATGGCAATCGCTTAAGACTTATAAAAGAGCTGGATCAACTACAAAAAACAGGACTTAAAAATCTGAGGATCGCAGCGGCTTCTGAAGAATCTGATTTTGCTTATCCCTTAAATCCGCCCTTTCAATACAAGGATGGTCATTATAATGAAAAGCTTTTACAAGGGCTTGATTTTCTTTTGTTTGAAATGGCAAAGCGGGATATGCATGCCGTTCTGATCTTAAACAATTATT
Source organism: Ferruginibacter sp. (assembly GCF_014377975.1). GTDB lineage: Bacteria > Bacteroidota > Bacteroidia > Chitinophagales > Chitinophagaceae > Ferruginibacter. The sequence goes on along the minus strand of NZ_JACMOO010000026.1, from coordinate 4,311 downwards.
GGGAATGGACCGGAGGGATGAGCGAATATGTTTTCTGGGCAATGGGTCAAAATATTCCAGACCCCACAAAGAGTGCAAATGTTTCCTGGGATGATTTCATGAATTACTCCGCCAGTTTTTATCAGCTAAAAGATGCACAAAACAGGTACCGAAAATTCATCAGTATGCTGGTAAACAGGGTAAATGTATATACGAAAAAGCCTTACAAAAAAGACCCGGCAATTATGACCTGGGAACTTGCTAATGAACCTCGGCCTTCTAAACAAGGTACCGCCGGAGAAAGCATGGCGATTTTTAGTAAATGGGTAGATGAAACAGCTTCTTTTATCCATGCCATTGATCCCAATCATTTGGTAACAACGGGCAGTGAGGGATATATGGGAACATTAAACAGCTGGGCCTACACCCGACAGGCACACCAGAGTAAGTTTATTGATTATGTGACCATACATTTATGGCCAAAAAATTGGGGCTGGTACAAGGCAGTTGATCCTGCCACTATGGAGGCAACTAAAATAAACACATTGGAGTATATAAATGGAGGCATAAAAACTGCCCGTGAACTAAATAAACCTTTAGTGCTTGAAGAATTTGGTTTTGTGCGTGACGGTGAAAAATACGAACCGGAAACTACGGTTGCTGCAAGAGATGAATTTTACCAATTTGTTTTTCAACTCGTACAAGATTCCATAAAAGCAAAAAGTACCCTGGCAGGAGTTAATTTTTGGGGTTGGGGTGGCGAAGGCCGGGCAATGCATGCCAATCATCAATGGATGATTGGCGATACTTCGTATGTAGGCGATCCATATTCTGAACCACAGGGATTAAATTCAATTTATAATACCGATAGCAGCACCCTGAAAATTATTTCTACATATGCAAAGGAATTAGAGAAACTATCTTCTCATACAAACCAAAAAAGAAACAGATAATTCAATTTGATAAAATCGCTTATCCAGAGCCTATTTATAAATATTGAAGCAAAAAATGACTTAAAAAAAACTAGTTTAATATTTTTCCCTTGCTTTATTCTTTACTAAAATTTATGATCAATAAAAAGCAAAAAATGCAGCGGATAAAATTTTTAGTACTTTATATATTATGTATATTTTGTGGCTTCTTAATTAAATTCAACATAAGTTATGGGCAAGTTTTTGTTGTAAAAAAAGGATACAATATTGTTGACTATGGAGCTATAGCAGATGGAAAAAGCCTGAATACACTTTTTATTCAGGCTGCCATTGATGCAGCAGGTAAAGAAGGCGGCGGAAAAGTAATTTTTCCAAAGGGTATATTCTTATCCGGAAGTATTGAAATGAAAAGCGATGTGGATATTTATCTCGAAGAGGGTTCGGTTCTTTTAGGAAGTACTAATCCGGATGATTACAAACCCATGGAAACTGAGGGGAGGCCCGTTTCTCCAAAAAATGACGATAACTCACAACTGGCATTGTTATTAGCGCATAAGGTTCATAATATATCTCTTTCCGGAAAAGGTTTGATAGATGGGCAGGGACTGGCGTTGGCATTAAACATTGATAGTTTGCACCATGCTGGTATTCGCATTGACCCCAACTATAGCATTAGAAACATGCGGCCCAGTGAAACAGTGCGTCCAAAGTTGTTACGATTTTCCGAATGTAACCAGATAAAAGTTTCGGATCTTAAAATTAAAAACGGAGCCTGCTGGGGATTGTCGTTTGAGTTATGTTCCTATCTCTCGATTAATAATATATCTCTTACCAACCGTGCCTATTGGAACAATGATGGTATGGATATTACAGATTGCCGCAATGTTGGTATAACCAATTGTAACATTAATTCGGGCGATGATGGAATCTGCTTAAAATCCTATTATCCCGGTTATTGTAATGATAGTATTTATATAGCCAACTGTACCATACGTTCCAGCGCCAGCGCTATTAAATTTGGTACAGCATCTTATGGCGGATTTAAAAACGTTACCATTGAGCACATTAAAATTTTCGACACCTTTCGTTCAGCCATAGCGTTGGAATCAGTAGATGGCGGAACGATTGAAAATATAAACATACGATACATTGATGCAGTGAACACTGGAAATGCCCTTTTCATCCGGTTGGGGCATAGAGATGGGAAAACGCCTGGTGTAGTTAGAAATATCCACATCAAAGATGTGAAAGTACAGGTGCCTTTTGGACGACCCGATATAAATTATGATATGCGTGGGCCGGAAGTTGATTTCTTTCACAACCCTTTTCCATCCTCCATTACAGGTATTCCTGGCCACCAAATTAAAAACCTAGTTTTGGAGAATATAGAAATTGTCTATCCAGGAAGAGCATCAAAAGGAATGGCGTATATTCCATTAAACAGATTAGAACAGGTACCAGAGAAAGAAAAAAAATATCCTGAGTTCAGTATGTTTGGCGAACTTCCGGCATGGGGTTTTTATGTGCGTCATGCAAACGGGCTAAGTTTTAAGAATATTAAATTAACGCTTGCTAAAGCGGATTTTCGTCCAGCTTTTATATTTGACGATGTTGAACACTTAAAAATGGAACAAGTAAAACTGCCGGATGCTGGTAAGCAACAAATTATTCTGTACAAAACAAAAAATGAGCAATTAGATGACAACACGAAGTCTGTTTCTAAAAATTTATAACTATTTTTTTACAGATAATCTTCCCCAAAAAAATTATTCCGGCTTAATACTTTTCACAACTATGGGTAACAATTATTTTTTAAAACATATTAATATCTTAAAGAAATTTTTTGTCTATGCAGGATTATTTTTATTATTTTTCTGCTGTTTTACAATGCTTTTCTCCCAGCAAAATAAATTACAATCTCTTACTTCGCCTATAATTTTTAAAGGAAACGATTCTGTCGCATACAGGGATCCTGCGGTGCTTTATCATAAAAAATTATTTTATCTTTTTTTTACAATGGTTAAAAGCGAAGCCGATGGCAAGGTGTATTCTTACACGGCCATGAGTACCAGTAAAGATTTAAAAAATTGGAGTGATAAAAAGATATTAACCCCACGTGATCAAAACCTGGACTACTCAAGTCCTGGCAATGTCATCCGTTATAAAAACGAATGGATACTTTGTTTGCAAACCTATCCGAGGCCTGGTTACTACAGTAAGGATATGCCTAAATTTGGTACAGGAGACGCAAGGCTCTACATTATGAGGAGTAAAAATCTGATTTCATGGAGCTTGCCGGAATTAATACGGGTAAAAGGAAACGAAATATCGCAGCAGGATATGGGTAGAATGATTGACCCTTATTTGCTGGAAGACAAGGATGAAAAAGGAAAATGGTGGTGTTTCTACAAACAAAACGGAGTAAGTATGAGCACTACCCACGATTTTAAAAACTGGAAATATTTTGGGCATACCGAATCGGGTGAAAATGTTAGTGTGTTAAAAGAAGATGGTATTTACATTCTTTTTCACTCACCAAAAAATGGCATCGCCATTAAGAAGTCAACTGATTTAAAACACTGGGAACAATTTGGAAACCTGATAACCTTAGGTCAAAAAGACTGGCCCTGGGCCAAAGGCAGAATCACCGCAGGAACAGTTATTGATCTAAAAAAAATACCAGGTTATGGTGCTTATGTAATGTTCTTTCATGGTTCCGGCCCATTGACGGAGGAGGCTGGTGATTTTGATAAAAATACTTCCATCGGAATTGCCTGGAGTAGTGATTTGATAAATTGGAACTGGCCGGTTAAAAGGTAAATCAGCTTATTGTATTTTTAAAAAAAGATACACAAACTATCAAGTAGAACAGCTGGTACAGGGTACAGAAAATAGCGGAAACTGACCGATAAGAATACCAGATTAGAATGCTTTTGTGACGACTATGTACGCAATAAATGAACTACACTAAGAGGCTTGTAAAAAAGGTTAACACAGTTAGTATGCGCTTTCCTTTTTGGTGGGTTTTATTATTCATTCATGAGCAAATTAAATGAGGCTATTTTTCCATAATATTGGGGTTCAACAAACACTTTTCTACATTATCCAGATAACTGTATATAAATAAACCAGTCATGCGCCACAAAAGCCTGTGCGTTACCGGCTTCATTTTCGAATGACTAGTAATCGCCGTTATTAAGAAGCTTTTTGCGATAATTAAAATATTTATCAGGTTGCATAAACAAGATTCCCAAAGGTATGCCGGTGAACGGATTGCGACGCAACGACAGACTGTGCAAAAACTAAAATCAAAAAAAAGAGATGACTTACCCACAACTTATCATAAGGTACATCAAAAGCAATAATAACATTGTCTAAGTAATATGAGTTATAAACAAGG
>NZ_JACMOO010000220.1 GCF_014377975.1 Ferruginibacter sp. | reverse complement strand
TCACTCCGAAAAGTGACGCTGCGCTGTTGTTTCCAATCTTTCAAAGAACTTCTAAATTACCTTCTTCTAATCCCCCGCTTTTTCAGCGGGATGCAAAAGTAACCAACTATTTTTTATTCGCCTAATTTAATTTGAAAAACTTTCAAAAAACAAAGTGTTAAATGATTGATAACTAATTAATTAAGAAAAACTATTTACATAAACTTTTCCGTTTTTTATTCGGATTGCAAAGGTATAAGGTTTACTGTTAACTGCCAACTTTTTCTACAGAAAATCCAAAAAATACATTCGGAAATTGTAAGTAAAATGGGCTGCTTTTTTAAGAACTATTCGCCTTTTTTATTTGCGGACGGCAAAGATAGCGCCATAAGAATTACCAGCAAACTTTTTTAGGAAAATAAAGGAAAATAAATATCGTATAATCCCGAAATACAAGCCACACGGGTATCTTGGGTAAACGAACTTTTTATAAAAAATAACTTAAAAAACCAAAATAACAATTTGATAATAAAAAGCGGTGCGAAAATGCTCATTTTTTGAACACAGTTATATTCATTTGTCATCCCTTAAATAGTCATATTTAATTTTGGAGAAAAAAAACCAGTTAGCTGCTACGATATATTTGCAGATAGGTAACCAACGTCTTATTGCTTCTGAACCTCCCAAATAATCATCGCTTATTTAAAATTCATACCTGTTAACAGAAAAAATTATATTTATGTTGTTTCCCATTGACCCTTTCGGGATAGTTACAGCAAAGCCGGTAATCTTATTTTTAATGGCCAATCACCAATTCTATTGCTGCTCCTCTGCTGTATTTTTTTAATTTGGCTTTATCGGATATCTTTTTAATACACCTTTTATACAAAAGCACTTATTTGAAGGGCTTACAGGCTTTTTAACGTATGACTATTTATAAATATTGAAATGAAGGAAATAAACAGCTGCCAAATAATGTTAGATATAATAAGTAGAAAGAAAAAGAGAATGGCACTTAAAAATTATACCGTACTTCCAAAAGAAAGAGTCCGCAGGCAGGTACTGAAAAATCGGCTTTAGTACAATCTTTACTTTCGATGATATCGCAGAAACCAGCAACGGAAATTTTACCTGTCCCTACTTTTAACATCGTTCCAACAAGGCCACGAATCATTCCTCTTAAAAAACGATTTGCTTCTACTCTGTAGACGGTAAGATTATTTTGTACTATCCATTCGCTTTTGAAAATATTACAATTGAAGGTTTTTACCTGGGTATTTTTTTTTGAAAAAGAAGTAAAGTCATGGTATCTCATCAAAATACCGGCTGCTTCCTGCAATTTTACGATGTCTAAAGTATAGGGATAATAGTATGCCCTGTCAGCAACAAAAGGATCTTTAGTTTGGTATACTGCATATTGGTACACTCTGCTGGTTGCATCAAAGCGGCTGTGGGCAGCCGGACCAACTGCAAATATTCTTTTTACAACAATGTCTTCCGGTAAAATTGCATTTAAATTATAAATCACTTCATTTAATATTTCCTGCTCCGGCAGTCCCTTCGAATCAAAATGAAAATAATTGCCTGATGCATGTACACCCGCATCTGTGCGGGACGAACAGGTTAAACTAATTGCTTCTTTAAAATATATTTTCAGTGCTTTTTCAATTTCAGCCTGAACAGAATTTGCATTTTGCTGTATCTGAAACCCGGAATACCGTGTGCCTTTGTAAGCAACTTCTATAAAATAGCGCAACATTAGTTAAAATTGTAGAGATCAGTTATTTAATGCTTTATCATTACCTTAAAGCGATTGATATAATAGCCATCGGTTAACTGACTTTCAAGGATTGCAAAATTTTGAGAATCAGATACGAAAGGATAAGCCGCATCAAAAAAACTATACCGTTCAGCATCTTTTAAAAAAAGAGTTCCTAAATTTTTAACCTGTTCAGTAGTAAAGCATTTCGACTTAAACATTTTTTTTGCCATGGTGATCATTACCTCTTCATTACTTGCGGCTGCCATTTTTTTTCGGATTTTTAAAAAATCCTCCTCGGTAGCAAAATTTTTACAATCAGAATTGGGTATAAAGATGACTGCAATTGCCGGCTGCAATAAGGTGTCTGTCTTATTTTCATTGATTACATTACTTTGATCAGGCATCGAGACTTCCACACCCTTAACATTCTTCTTTACACTTTTGCCTTTGTGCATAGCCGACTCCTTTATTGCAGCGGGCTTTACAATTTCGGCTGGTTTTTCTTCCTTGATACTTTTAATTACTGCAGAATCCGTGTTTATTTTTTCGATATTAATAATAACGCTCACCGGCTCTTTATTACCGGACAAAGAATCTAAGTAGAGCATGACGATTGCAGAATCTGTTTTGCTGCTAAATTTTTTTGCTATACCGCCCCTCTTTTCTTCGGGTTCATCTGCTGTTGCTACGGTATGTTTATCTTTTGCAATATCTGAAACCAATATTGAATTTACAGGCTCAGACTCAGTTTTTTTTATTGCTTCTTTAACCGGTTCTGAAACGACTACCGGAACAGTCTTCTCCGGTTCTGGAATTTCTTTTTTTATGGCTTCTTTTACAGGTTCTGCTATCACAGCAGCAACTGTATTTACCGTATCAGTATTCAACTTCTTTATTTCTTCCTTTGCAGGCACAGAAACAGTTATCACACTTGCTTTTGCATCATCAGCGCCCGATTTTTTTACTACTTCGTTTACTGGTTGTGAAACAACCAGCGGTAATGTCTTTTCCGGTTCAGGTATTACTTTTTTTACTTCTTCCTTTATCGGGTCTTTTTGTTTAATGGCAGGATCGTTTACCACTGTAGAAAGCATATTTGAAAATGCATCATCCCTTACATCTTTGGTATTTGAAACATCGTCAGCCTTCTTATTGCCTTTACTGTCTGCCATTAAAATAGCGAGTGTTTGAAGGTTAAAAAGCCCCCATCCATTGTCGCCAAAGTTTTTTAACAGGTATCCCTGGTCTTTATCATTTACAGCACAATGCAGAATTTGTTCAGGCCATTCATTTTGAGGAAATCCAACCGCTAAATTGTATTCACCAGTTTGTAACCGGGATAAAATGAGGTAACCCGAAGCGGAGGAACTGTAAAATTTTTTATCAAGCTTTACATAAAAGGGTTGCCTGCTATCGGCCTGTATATAAATGAAATGATTTTGCTGTGCTTGTATGCTAAGTGAAAAAAAGAGGCAGGTAAATAAAAAGAAACTTGGTGTATACTTCATGCTGTGGAATGCTTTGATAGCAAAAATACTTATTATTATACTCATCAATTACCAAATATAAAAAATTCGATTTAGGTTAACAACACTAATATTACTTTTGCTATCTGTAAAAATATATTATGAAGCATTTTCTTTTTGTGATGGCGTTGTTTGTAAGTATTGGTAATACAAATGCCCAGGCTGGCAAAGATGCCTCAATTACCACTGAACAGATATATCGGGGAAGCTACCCAAAAATCAACGAGCTGGTTCATACAAAACTGGTGGTAAAGTTTGATTATACCAAAGCGTGGATGTATGGCAAAGCCTGGCTTACGCTGCAACCGCATTTTTATCCAACTGACACCCTAACCCTGGATGCAAAGGGAATGGATGTTAAAGAAGTAACCATTGTTAAAGGTAATTCGACGATACCCTTAAAATATACTTATGATAGTGCGCAGCTGTTTATTAAACTGGATAAAATATATGCGGCAAAGGAAAAATATACTTTGTATATTAATTATGTATCCAGGCCAAACGATTTAAAAGCTACCGGAAGTGCGGCCATTACCGAATCAAAAGGATTGTATTTTATAAACCCCACAGCAGCCGATAAAGACAAACCAACGCAGATATGGACACAGGGTGAAACAGAAGCCAACAGCGTATGGATGCCTACCATTGACAAGCCCAATCAAAAAAGTACGGAAGAAATTTATATGACTGTGCCTGCAAAATATGTAACCTTAAGCAATGGTTTGCTTATCAGCCGAAAAAAAAACACCGACGGCACCCGTACAGATTACTGGAAAATGGACCTGCCGCATGCACCCTATTTATTTTTTATGGGTGTGGGTGATTTTGCCATTGTTAAAGACAAGTATAAAACCATACCGGTAGAGTACTATGTAGAGAAAAAATATGAACCAGTGGCCAAAAAAATATTTGGCCACACGCCCGAGATGATTGGCTTTTATGAAAAAATATTGGGAGTATCTTATCAATGGCCAAAATATGATCAGATAGTAGGGCGGGATTATGTAAGCGGGGCAATGGAAAATACCACAGCTACCCTGCATCAGGAAAGTGCTTATCAAAATGCAAGACAGTTAACAGATGGCAATGCGTGGGAAGAAACCATCGCCCACGAACTTTTTCATCATTGGTTTGGCGATTTGGTAACCGCAGAAAGCTGGAGTAATTTAACCGTAAACGAAAGTTTTGCCAACTACAGCGAGTACCTGTGGGATGAACACGAGTTTGGCAAAGACCATGCGGATGAACACAACCTGGAAGATATGCAGGGATATCTGTTAAGCAACAGCGATAAAAAAGATTTGGTGAGGTATTATTATGCAGACAAAGAAGATATGTTTGATGCCGTAAGTTATAATAAAGGCGGCCGCATTTTACACATGTTGCGTAACTATGTTGGAGATGACGCCTTTTTTAAATCGTTGAACAACTTTCTTACTACTTATAAATTTAAAACAGGCGAAGCCGGTCAGCTTCGCCTGGCTTTTGAAGAAACTACCGGCGAAGATTTCAACTGGTTCTGGAACCAATGGTATTATGGCAGTGGACATCCGAAGTTAAAAATTGATTATGTCTATGATAATGCCAATGGAAAAGTACAGGTAATTGTAAAACAAACACAGGCAGATAAAATATTTCGCCTACCCATTTCCATTGATATTTACACGGGTGACAATAAAATTAGAAACAAAGTATGGATCCAAAACAGTATTGATACTTTTACTTTCAATTATACACAACGCCCCGACCTTGTAAATGTGGATGCCAACAAGGCATTATTGTGTGAAAAAACAGATAATAAAACAACCGAAAATTTCATTCACCAGTTTAAGTATGCATCAAATTACCTTGATAGAAAGGAAGCACTGGATTATTTTACTGTAAAAGGATTGAAAGAATTAGCACTGGGATTAACTGATAAATATGCTGGTTTACGCAGGCAAACAATTGAAAGTTTAATGGAATCCAAATTTGCCACTGATGATGCCATTATCAAAAGCATAGAAACAATTGCAGCTACAGAACCGGATAAAAAAACAAGGGCTGCCGCAATAAGTTTTTTAACTGCTACCGGTTACAGCAAATACCAACCGTTGTTTATAAAAAATGTAAATGATTCTTCTTACAGTGTGGCCGGTGCTGCTTTGGCAGGACTAATAAGTTTAGATCCGGCCAAAGGATATGAATTATCAAAAAAATATGCTGCCGATGCAAAAGGAACACTGGCTGAAGTGGTATTACATAGTTTAATAACCCAGGGTCAGGAAGAAGACTATGATGTAATCAGTAATCTATTTAATGAAACCCCTTTTGGCCAGGAAAAAATAGGAATGGCTTTTGGCATTGTGAACTATCTTGTAAAAGTAAAGGACGTTACTAGAATAAAGAAAAGCATTGATGCTGTAATGGCTGTTAGAAAAAATATTCCGGCTCAATACAGAAGTATGAGTGCCCCTGCTTTTAAACAAGCTTTTGATGGGCTGGGCAAAATGAAAGGAAAAGAAATTGAAGAGTATATAAACAATTCATTGAACAAATAAATGGCTTCCTCCTATAAAAAATGAACGTGTAAAATATTGCGTAGTGGCAGATCCTATTTTGCGTGCTTTATTGTTATTTTATTCATATCGCAGTGCAACAATGGGGTCCAGCTTTGCAGCTTTGTATGCCGGATATAGGCCGGCAAGCAAGCCTACCAGCGTACATACTATTACACCGGAAATTACCCATAACCAGGGAATTACAAAACCCGTCTTTAATAATACAGCAACTATATTTCCAAATAATATGCCCGCTGTAATTCCAACAAAAGCACCCATCAGGCTTATTAATATAGATTCCCATAAAAACTGTGCCCTTACTTCGCCTGCCTTGCCACCTAATGATTTTATTAATCCGATTTCCTTTGTTCTTTCATTTACGGCAACAAGCATTATATTCATAAGGCCAATAGCAGCACCTATCAGCGTTATTAGCGCAATTGCCATGGTGGCGTATTGCAAAAATCCCAGGTTTTTCATCAGTGATTGCGCAATGCTGTCGCTTTTGTCAATATAAAAATTATCCTGTTCCTTTACATCTAATTTTCTTACCGGCCTGAATATTCCTTTTGCCTCGCCGATAGCAACATCCATCATTTTAAGATCGCTCACCATAATTGCAATATTATATGACTGGCCTGTTGAACCGAACAAGCGACGAATGGTGTTATAAGTAGTTATCACCACTTTATCGGCATTCATAAATGCGCTGCTTCCCTTGTCTTTCAAAATTCCAATAATCCGGAATTTATTGCCTGCTACCGTAATGATTTGGTCGATGGCACGCCCGGTATTATCGCCATATAATTTTTGTGCAATTACATTTCCAATTACACAAACACTTCTGCCTGATTCAACATCTGCTTCATTAAAATTTCTGCCGGAAGATAATTCATACCCGTTTAATTGAAGGTAGTTTTCATCACCACCCGTTACCCTGATATCCGGATTTGTCTTTTTTACTTCATTACTAACAATAATACCATTGGGCCCTGATAAAGCAATCCCAACAATTGCCGGAAAACTGTAGCGTTGCTTAAATGCTCTTGCATCTTCTAATGTAATCAACTTCCCCTCGCTGGATGCCCTTACCACTCTATTTCGGTTTATTTTTTTTGTTTCTCCCCTGTTGGGGCCACCGCCGAAACGTGTATTTTTTTCTTTAAACCGTATGCTGAATGCATTAGCACCCATGGTAGAAAAACTTTGAGTAAGACTTTGATTAACTGCCTGAACTGCGGTAATGATGGCAATAAGTGCCATAATTCCCAATGCCATAATAATCACTGTAATGGCTGTTCTCAACCTGTTACTTTTTACAGTTTGAAAAGATAATGCAATAGAATCACCTGTTTTCATGCCTTTAAAATTCTGCTTAAAGTTAATTCTGAAAATCTGTAAGCAGGGTAAAAAGTTTATAAACGGTAAATACAGAAAGTTATACCAGTTAATTATTTAAACCCCATCCCTGAAATAATATACCAATAACTAGTTAAAAAGCAAACTAATAATGTAACCAGTCTGTAATAATGGAAGGCCATATTCCTAATGCTACAATGAGCACCGCTGTAATAATGAGCAAAGTTTTAAAAGCAGGCGTAACGTCCCATTGCTGGTTTATAGAAGAGGTGTTTTCTTTAAAATAAATTGCCTGTATCACTTTAAAATAATAGTAAGCGCTGATGGCAGCGCTTAGCACGGCAAAAATAACCAGCCAGTTTTGATGCCCGTCATTCAATGCTGCTATCAGCATAAATAATTTTGCCTGAAAACCCGCTGTTAGAGGAATACCGGTTAAAGACAATAAAAATATAGTGGCCGTAAATGCCAGTATCGGTTGCTGCTTTGCCAAACCGTTAAAGCCATCAATGGTGTAATCGTTCATTTTAATAAGAACTGCAAATAGTCCGATAGTAGCAAGGCTGTAAGCCGCGGTGTATAAAATAATTCCTTCCTTTGCAAATTGATTGAGCGCAAAGATGGCGAGTAACATAAAGCCAGCCTGCGCAATGCTGGAGTAAGCAAGCATGCGTTTTACACTTTGCTGAAATACGGCGGTTAAATTACCAATGAGTAAAGTTACCGCAGTAATAATGGCAATCAGTATTTGCCATTGTTGCTGTACGGTTCCAAATGCGTTTTCAAATAGCCTTATAAAAGCAATAAAACCCGCAGCCTTAACGATGGTTGCCATAAAAGAAGTGAACACGGTGGGAGCTCCGTCGTATACATCCGGTGCCCAAAAATGAAAAGGCGCAGCCGAAACTTTAAATGTTAAGGCAATCAGCAGAAACACCAGGCCAATGGCGATCATCACAGGCATTTTACCAATTCCCAGGCTAATATTGTTGATATAAAAAGTAGGTCCGGCGGAATTACCTCCATAAATAAAGGCAATCCCCATTAAAAGAATACCCGTAGAAAATGAACCCATCAAAAAATATTTTAAAGCAGCCTCATTACTCTTTAAGTTACGTTTATCGCTACCGGTTAAAATATACAGGGGGATGGATAAAATTTCTATTCCTAAAAATAAAGTGAGCAACGTATTAAATGTAGCGGCAATGGCTACACCACATAAAACAAAAAATATAAGCGCAAAATACTCTGATACATTGTTACCTACTTTTTCTATATCTCTTCCGTTTAATAAAAAAAGTAATAATGTACAAACAAATGCTATAGTGATGAAGGTTAAATTAAAACTGTTAAAGGTAAGCATGTCTTTTAACGCTACAGGGAACAAATTGCCCTGCTCTACGCCATTGATATCCAGTTTCAGTAATTCATAGCAATTGGCAACGATCGCCAAAATCAAGCCGCCAATAGCCCAATATTTTGGTGTACTTTTTTTCTTGAAAAAAGCACCACCCAACATCATCACGATACCCCAGACTGCTGTTATTATTATTGCGTTCATATTTCCCCGTTACCGCCCAAATGCGGAAATGTTTTATTTATATAATTACTTAAATCTTGTTATAATCTCTGTTACCGTATCTTTTGTAAGATTAAACAATGGCTGCGGATAAATACCTGATAAAAATATAGCCACCACTATAATGCTTAAAGCAAATTTTTCATTCACAGAAATTTCTTTCATCGTTGCAGTAATTGCATTTACCTGGCCATAAAATACTTTTTTTACCATATTTAAAGTGTATACGGCAGCAAGTACAATACTTATTAATGCAACAGCCGCAAGCCAAATATTAAATTGAAATAGACCATTAAACATCATGAACTCGCCTACAAATGCATTGGTTAATGGCAATGCAATGTTTGCAAAACCTATTATCACCAGCATGATGGTAAGCACAGGTGCTTTAAGGGCAATACCACTTAACTGCGATATTTTGCGTATCCCTAATTGCTTTTCTATCAATTCAATTACAATCCATAACCCTATAATATTGATACCATGGTTAAACATTTGAATCATTACCCCTTCGAGCCCTATTTGTTTGGTTGTAAAAATAGCGGCGCTCATTAATCCGATATGCGCAATAGAAGAATAAGCTACAAGGCGCTTTAAATCATCCTGCCTGATGGCTAACAGACTCGCATACACGATACCGGTTACTGACAAAATAATTACCACTGTATCGAATTTTAGAACAGCCAACGGAAACATCGGCAATAACCAGCGCATTACTCCAAACAATCCCATCTTTACCATTACGCCACTCAGTACCATCGTAACTGCCGACGGAGATTGCTCGTACATATCAGGCTGCCAGGTATGAAATGGAAATACCGGCATTTTAATAGCAAATGCAATAAAAAATAACCAGAACAACCAGTTTTGCTGGGCTGCTGTTAACTGTGCCGCATAAAAATAATTTATGGAAAAACTATGTGCTGACACCAGGGCACCAGCCTTGTCATTTACAGCCGATGTTTGCAGATAAATATAGATAATACCTACCAGCATTAATAAAGATCCGGTAAAAGTATAAATGAAAAATTTAAAGGTTGCCTGTATCCTTTTTTCTCCACCCCATTTACTGCATAAAAAATAAACCGGTATAATGGCCAGTTCCCAAAAGAAATAAAATATCAATGCATCTGTTGCCAGAAAGACACCCATTAAACCAGCCTGCGTTAACAACAACAAGCCATAAAAAATATGTACATTTTTATACTCGTTTCTATAAGTTGCAGCAAAAATTACCGGGAAAGAAATTGCTGTCAACAGCGTAAGAATTCTTCCCATTCCATCCAACGAAACAGAAAAACTGGCACCAATATATTTAAGCCATTCGTAATTAAATGCAAGCCCGCTAAGGGCTTTATTGCTGGCATAATAAATACTAGCCAGCGAAATGAACAAAGTGATTATAGAAGAAAATAGAGCCCATGCTTTAACAGTTGCATCTTTTTTAAATAAAAAAGTTATCAATCCTGCCAGCAGCGGAAAGAAAATTAAAACATGCGGAAATGTGATTGAAATATCTTGATCCATATTTTCTGATTACAAAAACAATTGAATGATAAATAAAATTAAAACAGCAGCCACCATCATCAGCATATAAGCACTCACCTGGCCGGTTTGCAATAAACGGATCTGCCGGCTGCCATAATTTACAGCCTTACCAACCCCATTTACAAAACCATCAATGCTCTTTTTCTCTACCACATTGCTAAAAAAACCTGCCATTGATTGTATAGGTTTTACAATGATGGCATTGTAAAATTCATCTACATACCACTTGTTGCTGATAATTTTTGCAAGACCTGTTTCTTCTTCACTTATCTTTTCGTATTTGCTAAATTTATTCCATGCATATAACAATGCTATCAGCGCACCAATAACAGATACGGCCATCAGCGCATATTCGGTAGTGTTGGATAAAGCATGCGCTTCCTGCAAAGCAGCAACTTTTAAATTACTTTGCGCAAATATTGGTTCAAGAAATGCTTCCAACCGGTGGCCGTTTGGCATAAATACTTTTGGTATCCCCACCCA
Organism: Ferruginibacter sp.; assembly: GCF_014377975.1. GTDB lineage: Bacteria > Bacteroidota > Bacteroidia > Chitinophagales > Chitinophagaceae > Ferruginibacter. Next base: position 5,547 of record NZ_JACMOO010000220.1, on the reverse strand, counting down.
TCCGCCAACAACAGCCAGTATGGCTAAAATAATTAACGGAACAGTAATGGGTAACGGACTTTCATGTAAATGATGCTCCTCCTCATGCGTACCACGGAATTTTCCATGAAAGGTCATTGCGTATAAACGGAACATATAGAATGCCGTCATAAAAGCAGTCAGTACACCCACTGCCCAATAAACCGGGTTCTTTTCAAATGCTGCTGCCAGTATCTCATCCTTAGAAAAGAAACCTGAAAAAGGCGGAATACCTGCAATGGCCAGACAGCCTAACAAAAAAGTAATGTGGGTGATGCTCATGTATTTTTTTAAACCCCCCATATTCCTCATATCCTGTTGGCCACCCATGGCATGAATTACACTACCGGCACCAAGAAATAACAAAGCCTTGAAGAAGGCATGCGTCATTACATGAAATACAGCACCTGTATAAGCCCCTACGCCCAAACCTAAAAACATATAGCCTAACTGGCTCACAGTAGAATAAGCCAGCACTTTCTTTATATCATTTTGCTTTAAAGCAATTGTGGCGGCAAGTACCGCAGTGGCTAACCCAATCGCAGCTATTACTGATTGTGTAAACGGTGCCATGGTAAACAATATATTACTGCGTGCAATCATATAGATGCCAGCGGTAACCATTGTGGCAGCATGTATTAAAGCACTTACCGGCGTTGGACCAGCCATCGCATCTGGCAGCCATGTATACAAAGGTATTTGAGCACTTTTACCTGTTGCGCCAACAAATAACAATAAAGTGATTCCGGTTATATCAAATGCAGTCAGCTCATTTACATTTTTAAATACAAGACCATAATCAGCGGTATGCAATTTGGCAATCATCCAGAAAACTGCCAGCAAAAATCCAAAGTCACCAATACGGTTCATGATGAAAGCCTTGTTTGCTGCATCATTGTTGGCATTGTCTTTAAACCAATAACCGATCAATAAATACGAGCACAAGCCAACACCTTCCCACCCAATAAACATAATGATAAAATTACCGCCCATCACCAGTAACAACATGGAAAAAACAAACAGATTGAGGTACGCAAAATATTTTGCAAAGTTGTTAGATGCTTCTTCGTGCATGTACGAAGTAGAATACACATGAATAAGAAAACCTATACCTGTAATTATTAATAAGAATAGAGAAGATAATTGATCTATCTGAAAATCAAAGCCCACTTTAAGGGAAGCTGTATTGATAAAATCAAAATAATGAGCAACATGTGTATTGCCATTTTTTACCTGGAAGAAAACAAAAAGACTGATTAAAAAGGATATAAGAATTACCCCGCTGCCAATAATGCCGGCCAATGATTTTGATAATTGATTTCTTCCCAAACCATTAATGAGAAAACCAATCAATGGTAAAAAAGGTATCAGCCAAACTATTTGTAAAGTATTACTCATAAGCCCTAAACCCCTTGAGGGGATGTTTACCACAACTTAAAAAGTGTAGTTTTATTAAATAAAAAATATCTTTTAATTATAAATTTTCCTTGTCTTCTTAAAATAAGAAGACAAGAATTTTAATTCTTTAACCTGTTCAAAAAGTTCACATCAACCGAATGGGTATTTCGATACATCATTACAATAATCGCCAGTCCCACACTTACCTCTGCTGCTGCAACCACCATAATAAAGAAAACAAAAATCTGTGCATCACTGCCAGCCGTTGGCAGCTGAGAGGAGTGGGTCTGTAATTTTGAAAAAGCCACCAATAATAAATTGGCGGCGTTCAGCATTAGTTCAATACACATAAAAATAATGATGGCATTTCTTCGAGTTAACACCCCAATTACTCCAATACAGAATAATGCTAAGGCTAAAAAAATGTAATAATTTACCGGCATATATTTTTTATAACTTTACGGGAATGCTGATTCCTCCTGTTTAAAATATTATATTAGTTTTTCTACGCTTCTCTTTTTGAAATAACTACCGCACCAATCATTGCACTTAAAAACAAAACACTGCTTATTTCAAAAGGAAATACATAATCTGTAAATAACAACTTTCCCAAATTTTCAATTAATCCTGCGCTACCACTATTGGTTTCAACCAGTTGGCTTGCAAGAGTAGTTTGTTTTAAGGCAGCAACCAATACCAACATTAAACTGGCACCAGCAATAGTGCCGCCGTATAAAATATATTTATTTTTTTGTGGTGGTGCTGATTCTGCATTTAAATTCATCAACATTACGACAAATAAAAACAATACCATAATAGCACCTGCATAAACAATAATATTTACAATGGCCAAAAACTGTGCATTCAATAAAATATAATGGCCGGATATGGCAAAAAATGTAATAATTAAAAATAAGATGCTATGCACCGGGTTTTTGCTGGCAACCACCATAATAGCACTACCTAACGCCAATGCACTTAAAAACCAAAATAAAATTTGCGTAACATTCATTCTTTATAATTATCCTTTTTACAAATTACGATTTAACTGCTGCCCTGTTACCCTTTGCTTTGGCATACGCTTCCGGTTCAGTAACCGGGTTAGGAATCAGCAAATCATCCTTACCATAAATAAATCCCTTACGCTGAAAGTTAGCAGGAGCAAAGGTTTCACTTAAGTAAATGGCATCTTTTGGACAAGCTTCTTCACACAAACCGCAAAAAATACAACGCAACATATTAATTTCAAACCTGGCGGCATATTTTTCTTCCCTGTATAAATTTTCTTCCCCTGCTTTTCTTTCTGCAGCTTCCATGGTGATGGCCTCTGCCGGGCAGGCTACAGCACACAAACCACATGCGGTGCAATTTTCCCTTCCTTGTTCATCCCTGTTTAAAATCTGTAAACCCCTAAACACCGGACTAAAGGGCCTTGTCTTTTCGGGATAACTGATAGTGGGTGCTTTTTTAAACATGTGACCAAACGTGATAGACATGCCTTTAAAAATAGCAGGCAGGTATGCACGCTCCAATAATGTCATTGGTCTGCGATCTACCGGTTTTGCTCTGTTAGTTAATGCTTGCATATATTTTTTATTTCTGGCAACACAAAAGTTGCGCAAATATATTTTTAATGTTTTGTAAAGCGGTTATTTTGTTGTAAAAAATAAAATAACTGCTCCGGTTGCCAGCATATTAAATAATGCCAGCGGTATTAAAACTTTCCAGCCTAAGTTCATTAGTTGATCATACCGAAAACGTGGAATCGTCCACCTTACCCACATAAACAAAAACACAAAGAAAAATGCTTTAGCCAGAAACATCACAATATGAAATACAGCCATCCAGTTTTGTCCGATTGTTTCTGCCGCATGCGCATCATTTAAAAAAGGAATATCGTACCCCCCAAAAAACAAACTCACCATTACGGCACTGCTGATAAACATGTTGATGTATTCTGCAAATAAATAAAAACCCAGTTTCATAGAAGAGTATTCGGTGTGGTATCCGCCAATCAGTTCATTCTCTGCTTCTGCTAAATCAAAAGGTGTACGGTTACACTCAGCAAACACACATATCAGAAAAATTAAAAAGCCCAACGGTTGTTTTACAATATTCCAGTAACCATCCATTTGTCCAACCACCATCGACTTTAAACTAAGCGTTCCCGTTATCATCAGCAAAGCAATCAATGCAATACCCATGGCCAGTTCGTAACTAATAATTTGTGATGCAGCCCTTAAACCTCCCATCAATGAAAACTTATTGTTACTGGCCCAGGCACCAATCATAATGCCATAAACGCCCATGCTTACTACGCCAAAAACATATAAAATACCAATGTTGATATCGGCAATCTGCAACTGAATATCCCTGCCAAATAAAGTGATGGTATTGCCCCAGGGAATAACGGCACTCGTCATCATAGCAGTTAACATCGCTAAGCTGGGACCGAGGATAAATAAAAATTTAGAAGAAAAACTTGGGATGATTTCCTCTTTAAAAAACAATTTTAATCCATCTGCCAAAGGCTGCATCAAACCAAATGGACCAGCACGGTTAGGGCCAATCCTGTCTTGCATAACTGCTGCCACTTTTCGTTCCGCAAAAGTGGCATACATGGCAATCACCAATGAGGACATTACGACTATTATAATTAAAACAAGTTTCTCAACAATTAAGGCCAAACCAATGGATAATAACATAATCTTTTTGTATAAATATTTTTTTTGACCAAACTAATACACGGCTTTGTGGTGCTGCATTGGCGTCGCACTCTTGTACTTTTAATCTTTATTGTACGCCTCCTGCACAGCGACTCATTTTAGCGCAGTTAGCGTACGCTGTTTCAGCCATTTTTTAACCCATGAAAAAAATCAGGAATCTGCACCGCAAAATATACAAATAAACAGATAATAACGATCCATTTTATTTGTTATAGCATGAAATGCTTTTTCATTGGTGTTTATTTCAGTTTACAAATTATGCAATCAATTTTACCCAACTACCTTAATCATTATCAAAAGTATCCGAATGTGCCGGACCATTTATTTCGCTTAAATGCACCGTAGGTTTGTTCACATCGCTTTCTATGTGAATATCCATCAGCAACTTCGGGCTGCGCCCGCCCATTACTTCTTTGATTGTTTCTTTTGGTATTACCAGCCCCTCATATTTTCCCTGCGAAATTACTGAATGGCGGCTAATTTTTGTAACCCCTTCTATCACCCAGTCACTTGTTTTCTTTTTATCAAAACGGCAGGTGTTACAAATCCAACCTGGTTTACCATCATAGCTTTGCACTTCACCCCATTGATCTTTACGTACGGTTACCCTAAACACTTCATCACCTCTTAACCATAAAGTTGCTTTGCCACAGCATTCCGGGTTTTCACAATTGCGATGCGCATCTACCGGTTTTGTAAACCAAACCCTGTTTTTAAAACGAAATGTTTTATCTGTCAACGCACCCACCGGGCAAACATCAATCATGTTGCCGCTAAAATCATTGTCAATTGCTTTGGAAATATAGGTAGATATTTCGGAATGTTCACCCCGGTCCAAAATACCATGTACACGCTTGTCAGTTAACTGGTCTGCAACATAAGTACAACGGTAACATAGAATACAACGGGTCATGTGTAGCTGTATGTACGGGCCAATATCTTCCTTCTCAAAAGTACGTCTTTGAAATTCATACCGGGTGCCTTCCTTGCCATGTTCGTAGCCAAGATCTTGTAAATGACATTCACCTGCCTGGTCGCAAATCGGGCAATCCAATGGATGATTTAATAGTAAAAATTCAACTACTCCAGCCCTTGCATCTTTTACTTTATCACTGGTAATATTTTTTACAATCATGCCGTCCATTACAGTGGTACGGCAACTGGCTACCAGTTTAGGCATTGGTCTTGGATCGGCGGTAGATCCTGCAGCTACTTCTACAAGACAGGTACGGCATTTGCCGCCACTGCCTTGTAACTTGCTGTAGTAGCACATTGCAGGCGGTGTAACATCGCCACCAATGGTACGGGCAGCATTCAATATTGTGGTGCCGGGCTTTACCTCGATGGTAATATTATCGATGGTAACTTTAAAATTTGCCGGTGGTGCTTTTATTTCTTCAGCCAT
>NZ_JACMOO010000219.1 GCF_014377975.1 Ferruginibacter sp. | reverse complement strand
CCGTATATTGGCTTTTATCCATTCAACAATGTAATAAAATTTATTAGGAGTTCATAAAAATGGTGGTTGCAATTATTGTGTAGAGTGGTGGTTCGTGGGGACACGAACCACGGCGCAAGAGATGGTTGGTGAGGATACGAACCACGGCGCACGAACTACGCCGTAGGTTAATTCATTGCAACCTCCGTTATAGACGATCTCCGCTTCTATAAAAGCTCCACCGAAGGTATGTGGTAAAAGTGTGCGACGCAACAATGCTCAATAGCAGCAATTAAGCACGGATCAAAAAAATACATACAATAACCTTTGCTAAATGCTGTTGCCCTATTTTTACACTCCCGCATGACAGCACCTATTTTAACATACAACGCAACCGAAATTATTTTTGAAAATTGTTTGTTTTCAAATGTTACACCGACATTTATTTTGGCCAACAGCGCCCGCATGCCGGATACTGATGCGCAACGCTTTTTTTTGGTGCAACCGGATATGATTGACATTAATACCGGCACGTTTAGCAACCCAACGAGCGGACTGGTTTTTCCGCCGGTATGGGTACAGTTTAGCAAGGCTACGCTAACACTGGATTGCAGCTGTAATTATGGTAATCATACACTGTGCATTCACCAGGCGCAGGTATTATACAATATCATGGAGCGGCCTGACCTGCGGCTGTTTTTTGATGCGGCTTTTCGACATGAAAAAATCAATACCGTTGCAAAAAATTATGGGCTGGAGCAATCACCCAACCCCGACGAACATTTTGAACTGTTGTGGCAAAACAATACCGTGCGCATTGAGCCACGGATGAAGGCGCTGCAACCGGTAAACGAAGCAGCACTGAAAAAACTGGCGGAAGAACTGCTGCCTCCACCGGGAAAACACACCACAATAAATACGGAAACAGGTACCACGATACTGGTATTTAGTACGCATAAATATTATCAGCATTTGCAGGTGAACCTGTACGAAACGGCGATAGCTACCAATGGTAAAATAAAAAATCCGCTGAAGCAACTGGATGTAGAAACCCTGGTATGGACAACCAGTGAAGCGGCGGCTATAAAGTTCTACACCGGCGTTGCGGCTTTTTTAAATAATCATGAAAAATTGCCTGAAGTGAAACACCTGCAAGCATTGCGGGCCGTGGTAAATAATCCGCTGACACTGACAGCTTTTTATCATAAACAGGTATCGGAGCATATCAGTGCTACAAGCCTGGTGCCTGTTCAGTTAAATGTGTTGCAAACCGGACTTCAGTTAGCAGTGTATTTAAAAAACGATTTTTATGAAATCAGCGGGCAATTAACCATCGGTGATAAAACTTATGCGTTAAATAATTTACCGTTAAAATTTAATTATTTTATCCTGGTGGAATCAACGCTGCACCTTGTCGCCAATATTGATTTGTTGAAAGTAATAAGCTACTTTAAAAAACACAACAATATCATCGTAATACACCAACAGAAGATGGAGGAGTTTAGAAAAACCATTTTATCGCCGCTGGAAGATACCATTCGTATAAACTATTCCTGGCTGGTAACTGCCAGCAAAAAACAACTGGAAGAAAATGGTTTTGATGCACCACCACAACAACTGATTTATTTATCCGATGCTGGTGTGCATGTAATGATTAGCCCGGTTGTGCGGTATGGCGAAGTGGAAGTAAGTGTATTAAGCAAGCGGCAACTTTATGCCAGGGATCAAAAGGATAATTCTTTTATTGTTGAACGGGATGATGTGCTGGAAAATAATTTTATTACCCTGTTGCTGCAACAGCATCCCGACTTTGAGGAACAGTTGCACCAGCAGGCCTTTTATCTTACCAAAAAACAATTTTTAGAAGAAGCATGGTTTTTGGAAGCGTTTGAACAGTGGGAAGCGCAACACATAAAAATACTGGGCTTTCATGAAATAGAAAAGAATAAACTTAATGCCAGTAAAGGCAAAGTATCTATCAAAGTTACCAGCGGGCTCGACTGGTTTAATACCGACCTGCAAGTGAGCTATGGCGAACAAAAAGCAAGTCTGCGCCAGTTGCACAAGGCACTTAAAAACGGCAGCAAATATGTAACGCTGGACGATGGCACGCTGGGTATGCTGCCGGCAGAATGGATAAAAAAAATGACTGCATATTTTGATGCCGGTGAAATAGTCAATGACGAGTTACACACGCCGAGAATCAATTTTACATTGGTTAATAATTTGTATGAAAAAGACATGCTGAGCGGTGAGGTACAGCAGCAAATAAAACTTTATAGCAACAGGTTAGCAGGGTTTAAAGCCATTGAAAATACCCCTTTACTCCCAGGGCTAAACGCAGTTTTGCGCCAGTACCAGCAACAGGGATTAAACTGGCTGAATTTTTTGGATGAGATGGGTTTTGGCGGTTGCCTGGCAGACGATATGGGGCTTGGTAAAACCATACAGGTAATTGCCTTTATATTATTGCTGCAACAAAAGCATGGCCATCAAACCCAACTTGTAGTAATGCCCACATCCCTTATTTTTAACTGGCAGGCTGAACTGGACAAATTTGCACCTACACTAAAAGTACTCACCATAGACGGCAATAACAGGGTGCGAAATAATCATCGCTTTAAAGAATACGATGTGGTGATAACCAGTTATGGAATGATGGTATCCAATATTCATTTCTTAAAAACATTTAACTTCGGCTATATTTTTTTAGATGAATCTCAGGCAATTAAAAATCCGGATTCACAACGGTACAAAGCAGTACGTTTACTGCACTCTGTCAACAAAATTGTTCTTACGGGTACGCCTATTGAAAACAATACTTTTGACCTCTACGGTCAACTCAGTTTTGCCTGCCCCGGCCTGCTGGGCAACCAACAATATTTTAAAGACATCTACTCTCAGCCCATTGATAAATTTGGCGATACCAAACGGGCGCAGGAACTACAGCAAAAAATAAATCCATTTATTTTGCGACGCACCAAACAACAGGTGGCAACGGAATTACCGGAAAAAACAGAAATGGTCATTTACTGCGAAATGGGTGCTGAGCAACGTAAAGTATATGATGCCTACGAAAAAGAATTCAGGAATTATTTATTGCACCAGCCGGAAGAAGATTTGCCCAGGGAAAGCATGCACGTGCTGCAGGGACTTACCAAACTGCGGCAGATTTGTAATTCGCCCGCACTGCTGAAAGACACTGCTTTTTATGGAGATGCGGCTGCAAAAATTGATGTACTTGTTGAGCAGATCGAAAGTAAATACCGGCACCATAAAATACTCGTGTTTTCGCAATTTGTTGGTATGCTGGAACTGATTAAAAAAGAACTGGCTGTAAAATATATTCCGTACGAAATGCTCACCGGTAAAACAAAAAACAGGGCAACTGTTGTAGGTGCTTTTCAAAATAATGATAACATCCGTGTGTTCCTGATCAGCCTGAAAGCGGGAGGTACCGGGCTTAATTTAACGGAGGCAGATTATGTGTACCTCGTTGATCCCTGGTGGAACCCAGCAGTAGAAAATCAGGCCATTGACCGCTGTTACCGCATCGGGCAGGATAAACATGTGATGGCGGTGCGATTGATTTGTCCTGACACGATTGAAGAAAAGATCATGAAATTACAAGCTGCCAAAAAAGAATTAGTGAGTGATTTAATAAAGACGGATGCAAGTATTTTAAAACAGTTAACAAAAAAAGATTTGCTGGCATTGACGATGTAAAGGAGCGCTTTCAGATGCCAATTTTTGGTTTTACAGAAACAATCGCTTCAAATTTAATAATGCAAATTAGGTTCGTAATTACGGGACGTAGATCTAATGGAAAAGGAAAACTCCTGCAGAGTTAAGTCATCTTTTTCTTCGCTATCCTATTGATTCAACCCACAAATAAAACATCCTGTAATGCTCGCTTCATCCGGCCAATAAAAAAACTGCTTTTTAGTTTGGATACAATTTGATGATCCTTTCAATTCATCTAAACTTACTTTTGATGATAATTTCAATTGGTTTGTACATCCTTTTCCAAAAAAAAAGTGGATTGTTTTATTTCTTATATTGTGGATGAGAAGAAAAGTGGTTTATCTGCCAAAGATTTGACCAAGGTTTTCCATAAAGCCGGAGAAGAACGGCATGATCAAACCCGGATAGTAAACAGGTTACTTTTATAAATTATTCTAATAATAAAAAAATAATTAAAACGATTCTTATGTCAAATCAAAATCAAGCTTCCCGTAGAAAATTTCTACAACAGATTGGCGCTGCCACATTAATAACAGCTGCTTCGCCTTTGCAATCATTGTATGCCAGGGAAAAAGCAGAAGAACGAATTTTATTCTACGAAAGAAAAATATCATCCGGCGATAAAATTCGTTTGGGTGTTATTGGATTTGGTGTACAAGGCCATTTTGATTTGCAAACAGCATTAAAAGTTCCCGGTATAGAACTCGCTGGTATTTGCGATTTGTATACTGGCAGGTTAGAGAATGCAAAAGAAATATATGGCAACAATTTATACACCACCAGGAACTATAAAGATTTATTAGACAAAACAGATATTGATGCAGTTATTATAGCTACCACCGATTGCTGGCATTCCCGCATCACCATTGATGCATTGGCCAAAGGAAAGCATGTGTATTGTGAGAAGCCAATGGTGTTTAAAATCAGCGAGGGGTATGGCGTAATTGAGGCACAGAAAAAATATGGTAAAGTGCTGCAGGTTGGTAGCCAGCGGGTAAGCAGTATCGGGCTGGCAAAGGCTAAAGAATTATTGGCTGCCGGCGAAATTGGCAAACTAAATATGGTAAATGCGGTGTACGACCGTCAGGGTTCCATCGGCGCATGGGAGTACACCATACCAAAAGACGCGACCGCGGAAACAACAGACTGGGATAAGTTTATTGAAGCAACAGAAAAAATGGCATTTGATGCAAAGAAATTTTTTTGGTGGAGAGCGTACAAAGAAGTAGGTACTGGTGTGGCCGGAGATTTGTTCATTCACTTATTAAGTGGTACTCATTTTATCACCAACTCTAAAGGGCCTGAGACTATTTATAGCTCTGGTCAAATCAGTTATTGGAAAGATGGGCGAAATATGCCCGACGTAATGTCCGGCGTAATGCAATACGGAGATACACCCGACCATCCGGGGTTTCAATTAACGTTACAGGTTAATTTCATTAGCGGAACCGGTGGCCAGGAAATAACCAGGCTGGTAGGTTCTGAAGGGGTGATGGATGTACAAGGAAATGATATTTCGATACATCATAGCCTGATGCCGCAGGCTCCAGGGTTTGGCGGCTACGATTCATTGTTTACTTTTTCAAAAAGCATGCAGGAAGAGATGCAAAAAGAGTACAATGCAAAATGGACAGCAGCGCAGAAAAAAAGACCGACCAAAGAAGATATTACCTTCAAAGCTCCACAGGATTATAATGAACACCTGGATCATTTCACTAATTTTTTTGATGCTATAAGAACGGGGAAACCGGTTGTAGAAGACGCAACATTTGGTTTTAGAGCAGCAGCCCCCGCCTTGTCCTGCAATGAGAGTTATTTCAAAAAGAAAATCATTAATTGGGATCCTGTAAATATGAAACTGATATAAGGCAAACGCTTAATTCATCATTCATAGTCATGAGAATTAACCCGCTTTGCAGCCTAAAAAAATGGGTGAAATATTGCGGATGATTAAGTCTGTTTTTTTGCGGTAGACAGGCTTACCGATTTATTGATGTCAAATATTTTCTATTTGCCAACAGCACATTTTTGCCGCAACATATTATTGACGCATGCAGCTAGGTATAAACGATTGTTTAAATTGGCATCGTACTAATTACCATACTGGCATAATATTGACAGTTATCCTGAATTAAATGGTGGTGTTTTATTTTTAAAAATACTTGTTTGCGTTACGTTCATTTACCGGCATACCTTTGTTGCAGCATCTTTAAAATAATTTATTATGAATACAACAATGCCAAAAAGAAAATTGGGCAACCTGGAAGTGTCATCTATCGGCCTCGGTTGCATGGGTATGACTTTTACTTATGCGCCCTTTCCTGAAAAAAAAGACATGATTGTTTTGGTGCGTAATGCCGTAGAACAAGGCATTACTTTTTTTGATACTGCGGAAGTATATGGCCCTTATAACAATGAAGAACTGGTGGGAGAAGCGCTGGCGCCATTCAGGAATGAAGTAGTGATTGCCACCAAATTTGGTTTCAATATCGTGGATGGAAAAACGACCGGACTTAACAGCCGTCCTGAAAATATAAAGAAGGTCGCTGAAGCATCCCTCAAAAGATTGAATACAGATGTGATTGACTTGTTCTACCAGCATCGGGTTGACCCAGATGTTCCCATTGAAGATGTGGCAGGTGCAGTAAAGGATTTGATTGCAGAAGGCAAGGTGAAACATTTTGGTTTAAGTGAAGCAGGTGCCAATACGATTCGCAAAGCGCATGCCGTGCAACCTGTAGCTGCAGTTCAAAGTGAATACTCTATCTGGACCCGTAAATATGAAAACGATGTATTGCCGGTATTGGAAGAACTGGGCATTGGCCTTGTTTCTTTTAGCCCATTAGGTAGAGGTTTTCTTACCGGTAAGATGGATGCTCATGCAACATTTGGTGAAGGAGATATCCGAAACATTCTTCCCCGTTACACGCAAGCCGGCCGTGAAGCCAACCAGGTATTGATTGATTTATTGAATACGATTGCTGCAAAAAAAAATGCTACCCCTGCACAGATTGCGTTGGCCTGGATAATGGCTAAAAAGCCATGGATCGTTCCTATCCCGGGCACTACCAAACTGCACCGCTTAACTGAAAACAACGGCGCTGCTTACCTTCAACTGACTACAGTTGATGTTGGTGAAATTGAAACGGCTTACGCACAAATACAGATAGCAGGTACACGCTATAATGAAGAGATGGAGAAAGCGACCGGGCTTTGAGCGATAAAAAAATTGAATTAATGTATATGATGCTGACAGCACCGGAGTTTAAGCTGCAACTACCAGTAATTAATGTATGTTTTACCAATGACTGTTATCATAGAATAAATAATCCGTTTGCGGCCATCCGGAGAAAAAGCTGTATTATTCATTGCAGATAACACATCAACGGCCTTACCTGCTACAATGTTTATCTGGTATTTTAAACCATAATAACTGCAACAATCAATATGAAAAAAAATTTACTGTTCCTGCTGATAGTTACTTGTTGTATAACCGCCAATGCGCAACAATATAAGAAGCTGCATTTTGATGCCATCCTTATTGACACGCACAATGATATCCCTTCTACCGCCATTGAAAAAGGGGTAAGCTTTGACCAGGACTTAGGCGCCAAAACAAATTCTGATTTGCATCGTATGCAGCAGGGAGGTGTGGATGCACAGGTATTTTCTATCTGGTGTGACGGCAATAAGCCCAACCCGTATGCATGGGCCAACAGGGAGATGGATACGGTGATGGCATGGACCAACCGCAATCCGAAAGAAATGATGCAGGCCTTTACAACAGCGGATATTATGAAAGCTGTACAACAAAAAAAATTAGCTGTTTTGTTTGGGGTAGAAGGTGGCCACATGATAGAAAACGATTTGAACAAACTGGATAAATTGTATAAAAGAGGAGCCAGGTACATGACGCTTACCTGGAACAACTCCACAGATTGGGCCACTTCCGCACTGGATGAAACTACCAAAGCCGATTCGCTGAAACACAAGGGCCTGACAAATTTTGGAAAGCAGGTAGTACAACGGATGAATACGTTAGGCATGATGGTAGATTTATCGCATGTAGGAGAACAAACATTTTGGGATGCAATTCATACTACCAGCAAACCGGTGATTGTTTCGCACAGTTGTGTGTATGCGCTTTGCCCGTTTAGAAGAAATTTAAAAGACGACCAGATAAAAGCGGTTGGCAAAAACGGCGGTGTAATTCATGTAAATTTTTACTCTGGATTTTTAGACAGTATGTATGAACGGCGTACAGAATTATTTAATGCGCAGCACAAAACAGAAATAGATTCTCTGTTAAAAATAAATCCTGAGCCATACTTTGCTGATAAATTTATGTTTGAAAAATATCCTGCAGAAGTAGTAGCTATGAGGCCCCCACTCTCTTTACTTATAGACCATATTGACTACATTGTAAAAATGATCGGCGTTGATCATGTAGGGCTAGGCAGCGATTTTGACGGGGTAAACAGTTTACCGCAACAGTTAGATGATGTTACCACTTATCCGCTTATCACCAAGGCTTTGCTGGAAAGAGGCTACAGTGAAAAAGATATCAGAAAAATATTAGGAGGTAATTTTTTACGGATTTTGAAAGCAAATTCGCAATAGTCAATTAGCTTTCCTTCACCTCTAATTTGTTTTATTTCCATCGTAGCGTATTCTTTTATCGCAGCTATATAAAAGTATGATAGTCTTTACAGGGTGACTGCGCCCGTTACTAATTTATCACTTAACCTGGCAGCCTTGTTAACGTAATGCAGGATGAAGGAAGCATTTGAATGCAGGAATTATCTTCTGTTTTCATGATTGCTGTAACCCTGCCTTATCATTTATAGAACTCCACATCACAGGATATAAATTAAATGAAAAACTTCCTCCAAACGCATGGAATACTTGTGAAAGTTTAGGCGAGGCTTTGGCGAGGAAGATGAAAAAGGCTATTAAAAAGGATCAAATGTCTGGAAAGCTTAGTCTGGAAAAAGATAAGTGCATTGAAGTGTTGCAAAAGTTCAGAAGAAAATGAACGTAAGAGAATTACCTAAAATTGAATTGCGATGCAACAGCAGTTTCTTTAAGAAAGTAACGTAACCAGTTACACATAAAAAACTTATTCACCGGTGGGATAAAGCAACAAAATAATTTCATCCATTTTATATTGTTTTGATAGCGCTTCAGTTGAACTAAACGTTCAGCTTTGTTTTTGTAAATACCATGCTATAAAGTGTTTTCAGGTATTTGTATTTCACCTTTTTATTTTAATAAATGGTAAATTGAAACGCATTCCCAATTTAAGACAAGTAACTAATGGAAGTTTAAAGACTTTGTATATCTCACGGTAACTACTTCAGCACTAGAAGACAAAGGAAATAAGGCAGTGTAAAATAAGGAGTAACTGCGCTATCGGAACAAATAAAAAGCGTGGCCCTTTAAATTAAAATTGCAAACCTATTTACTGGTTTGCTATTGTTGCTCAATCGTCCGTACCTGTGTTACCATCAATGTTTATAATAATTCCGCTGCAGAGGTCATTGATGTCATTGTCCCTTTCCACTTTCAATTCATGTACTGTTCTCCTTCGTTCTTTCCTTGTCAGACTTTTATCATGTCTGGCCGACCATATCTTATCGGCATAATCATTTTTTATATCCTGTGTCTGCAGGGTCATTTTTGAAGGCCTGTTATAACCATTGCCATAAGGATGATAAAAATTAGGATAGAAAGCCCCGAGACCCAAGCCATAATATGGATAGAATCCGCCACTAACAATAACCCTGGGCGCATAGTGTCCACCGCCACGGCTAAAATGCTGCGCAGATACTGAACCTGCCAGCAGTAATGAAAACATCACAATTAATAACTTTTTCATAAATACTCCTTTTTGTTTGATATTATAGACGCAAAAAATGGGTAAAAGGCACAATCAAATCCGGCGAATAACCATTCAATAACAAAAGAGTAAAGAGACAGCTAAAAATAAAATAACTGCTTGTTAATATTTAGAAAAATTAACTAAAAATTGAACAATGTATAAATCTCCAGTTCGGCTTTTTGGGGAGTTAAGTAAATGATTTCGATGTTAACGTAGAAGCATTTTATTCAATCCTTCCTTTTCAAATAAAATACGACCCAGTTTTAAATCGCTCCAGCCTTCTTTTAATTTATAGGTAAATGCAGGGATATTATCCGTCAGGTTGCATTCAATAAAACAGGTGGATATTTTATTGGTTTTAATCTCGTCCATTTCTTTCAACTGGTGAAGATGAGTGGAGATAAAAAATAATGAATGGGGGAAATGAAGAAGCCCCTTTATGGTGGCAGCACTTATTTCCAGGGCATCTTCAATATTAGTACCCCTGAATAACTCATCAAAAACAGCAAAACATTTCCCATCGTTTTGGGCTTCATTAAGCACATTTTTTAGCGTAATAATTTCCGACATAAAATGACTGTAACCACTTACGATGCTATCGGTAAGATTAATGGCTACAGAGATGGTACTAAAAAAAGGCGTCACCGCTTTTGTAGCGGGTACAGCAAGACCAACATGCGCAAGATAAACACACAAACTTATTGCTTTTAGTAAGGTAGATTTACCAGACATATTTGGACCTGTTAAAAGAATAATATTTTGCTGTGCAGTAAGATTATTTTTTACAGGATTTTTTAGCACCGGGTGATAAAAACCTTGCAGCGAAAAATGGGCATCATCAAAAGCTGGAAATACAAAGCCATGTGTGGCAATACCTGTGCTGATGGAAAGATAGGCTTCAAATAAAAACCAGCGCTTCCAGAAAGCGGCGGCTTCACCATTACCAATTTTTTCTGTAATAATCATCATCAGTTCAACCATGTGACTGATGCGGAATTTATTTTTATTAAAAGCTGTTTCATAACGCTCCAGGTTAAACCCCGCAAAAAAATATTTCATCTCCGCCAGTTCCGCTGCATATTCTGCCGGAAACAAACTGGTATCAATCTTACAGATATAAGTGGTATTTATTTTATAAAAAAGGCGAACCAGCAATATCAGCTTTCCTCTTTTTTGCTGCTTTTCTTTTTCAGAAAACATAAACCGCCACCTCAATTTTTGGGTTGTCACCGAACCAACAAAAATCGTTTCCAAAAAATCGTATATCTCCACTAAATTAAACCGGTAATAAGAATAGTCTTTTAATACTTCCCGGTTAGCGATAAACCCCTTTAACAAACGATGCCGCGATAGTATGGCTTCTGTTGATCCTAGAGGTATTTTGAGGATATCAATTACTTGCTTTCCTGAATATTTATTATAAGTAAAATCAAACAATGGCCTTATTTCATCTTCAACGTGTAAGTCTTGTGTGTTGATCATTTTTAAAAGCTATGAGCGTTATTTGAATGCAACAGCCAAAGTAGGAAAAAATAGCGATTCATAAAAAGGTAAAAATTTTAACCACCAGGTCGCGAAGACAAAAAGTAACACAAATTTTTAGTGAAACTTTGTGCCGTACTGCCTTTGTGGTTTAAAAATAAGATGGCGGCATCAACTGCCCTTAAATATCTTCTCCATTAGCTGAAACAGCTCCGGATGTTTTTCCGAAAACAGATCGGGCCGTTCAAAAAAATACTCAGAAGCCACCGCAAAAAATTCAGATTCATTGGTGGCGCCATAAGGGTTTATATCAGAATCTTTTTCTTTGATTCGGTTAATTTCGCTGTGCATTAGTTGCAGCCACGGTACAATATATTTTTTATCAACCAGTGACGCCGGCACCCCATCAATGTCGCCATCGGTTTTATCTATAAGATGCACAAACTCATGAATGGCGGTATTTTCCTTACCAGAAGTATTGGTGAATGCCTGTCGCAGTTCTTGCTGCGATAATATCATTACATGGTTCATAGCACCATTGCCAACCATTCCTAATATGGTTCGACCTGCGCCCTGCTGTTTGTATTCATCATCAAAAGAATCCGGATAAAGTAATACCTCGTGCAGATTAAAATATTCCCAGCCTTTAAAATTAAAAACAGGAATAATGGCACTTGCTGCAATGTAGATGCGATCAATATCTTCCACGATTGTTTTAACACCGGTAATTTTTATCTGTGCCAGAAATCGCAACATCCTTTGCTGAAATTGTATTTGTTGCGGCGGTAAAAGTTGCTGATAAAAGGGAACCTGTTCTGTAAGAATTTTCTTCAAACCAGGTGGTGCATCAACGGGAACAATTGTTTTCTTTTTAAACAATTTTATTGCAGCAAAAAAAAGTATCAACACAAAAATAATAAGACTTACAGTTTCCATGGCAGGTTAAAATTAAGCATCTTTTTTAGCACTCAATTGAATCAGTAATAAGTACCCTTATATTATGTTAACAAAAATTAATACAGAATGTTACTGAAACCTTTTAATAATACAATTGATGGCTGGACTGAAGCGCCGGAAAATTATTTCTCACCAGATTTGGTGCCATCTTTCGCAACGAGCTTGTCTCGGGGGTAATTACTTACCCATCCTGCAGATGGCACAAACTATTACTGCGAACCGATAAATTTGTTTAACCACCATTGACTATGTTAGTAAGGAAGCGGGTACTTTTGCTAAAACATTATTTTTAAAAAATGTCGTTCAGGATGAAATGAGTGAAGGAGTTTACACGAATTCACCTATTTCCCTACCTGGAGATGAGGATCAATTAATGCATAGTTTAATACAATAAAAAAGGGGAAATTATTCATGTTGCGAAGTTGATTTCAACAAGTACGTTTAAAGGCACAACAATGAAACCGCAACTAAATTATTTAAGTGCCGGTGAATAGTTCCGGTTTGCTGAAATACATTTTCGGTTAAAGAAAAGAATAGATAATTTTTTGAAAATCGATTACCTAAAATAGTTTTTCCATCATAACATCTGCGGTAATGTAATGTGTGCTGGTAACCGGTACATGACGAAAACCATATTTCTCATACAACGACAGCGCTTTGCGGAGTTGACTATTTGAAAGAAGAAATATTCTTTGTACATTTTTATTTACTGCCTCAGCCAGGCATCTTTCCAATAATAATTTACTGATACCTCTGCCCTGGAATGCAGTATGCACCGACATTTTAGCCAATTCATATTCTTGCGGAGCTTCGGGTATCAAGGCACAGGAACCCACAATTTTATCCTGACTCTTTGCCAGAAAAATACAGCCGCCGATTGCTAATATTTCTTTTTCGGGATTATTCAGAACGATTAAATCTGCTTCCTCCGTCAGTGAATATTTATCTAGCCATTCCAGGTTAAGCCGCTTAAAGTCAGCAGCGTATTGTTGTTCATATTCAATGATCGATACTTCCATTTTACATTTAATTATTCGGCAAACATAAAACTTTAAAGTTGATCAACAAGTTACGGCTGGCAGCAGTGATACTATTTCCGTGTCCTTGTCACCTATCTTTAAATTAAAGCGAAAAAAGGAAACTTATACATTGATAGGAAAATATATTTTTTTAATCAACAAGATAATACTGAGGACCATTTGTATTTTATGGAAAGATAAACTGTACTTTGCCATTCATCGTTGTCCCAGTATTCAAACGATCATAAACAAAATCCACTTACCGATTTTTTTATTTATCAAGTTATTTCAAATGGAAAAGTATGCACAACAACAGTATCTACTTAACCTTTTTATCAGGGTCGGCACCCTGTTAAATTCTTACAGATTAGTTGGGCTGATCTTGGCAAACAAACTTATGGGTTCAGTGCTTTGCATAGGCCAATAAGTGAAGCAGGTTTCTGGTTACGCAAACAGCATAATTAGGTAAAAAATATTATAATAAAAGAAGGGCTGCCATTTGCAGGCAGCCCCAAATAAATATCTTTTTAATTAAATGGCTGCAGCGCCGGCTTCTGCAACTGTATGATCGTTTTCAACTGAACTTCCGCTTACGCCGATAGCTCCAATTACTTCCCCCTCCGCATTTTTTACCGGAATACCTCCCGGAAAACTGATTAGGCCGCCATTGCTATGTTCAATATTATACAAAGATCCGCCGGGCTGGGAAAGACTTCCGATCACGCCACTGTTCATGTCGAAAAAGCGGGCTGTTTTAGCTTTTTTAAGGGAGATGTCCGCAGAACCAAGCCATGCACCGTTCATACGTACAAAAGCTAAAATATTAGCACCTGCATCCACTATGCAGATATTCATTTTTACGTCCATTTCAATTGCTTTTGCTTTTGCGGCTGCAATCATTTTTTCTGCCTGTTCTAATGTAATATTCATAATTTATTATTTTAATTTTATTAGTTCAATATAGTCGAGGTAACAAAACATAAAAAGAAATGTTTACTTATAACGCTCAAATAGTTATGAAAAAAGTTCATTTATAAATGCAACGCAGGCAATGAAGCCAGCCAAAAACAACCGGACAACTATCTTGCATCAACCTCTCTCGGCGTTAGACCAAATTCATTTTTAAATGCAGCACGAAAATTCGAGAGATTTTTATAGCCAAGTTCAAGGTACATTTCAGAAGGTTTTTGTTTGCGCTGTTGCAATAATTCCTTTGCTTTTGCGAGGCGCTTTTTCTGTAAAAATTTATTAGGATTTTCATTATACTCTTTTATAAAACATTTTTTAAAAGTAGATAAACTCATCTTACATAAAAAAGCAATCCCTTCAATTTTTAAATAAGTGCAGATATTATTTTCAATCGTTTTTTAAAGATAGAATTATTTTCAACTTTAATAAGAGCGTACAAATATTGAATAAAAGGCTGGCCATATTTACCAGCCAGGTAAAGCATAATTTCCTCAAATTTTACAGCCATTAAATACTGTCAAAGAGCAGGTGAAAGTTTTTTTACTGCCGAAAGCGAAGCTATAAACCGGTTAATGTATTCGTCATTTGCCATTACAAAAAAGGAGTATCTTTTTTGGCTGGTTTAATGATCAACTCAAAACTGATGGCATGTTTTTGCAAAAAAAATTCCAGTACTTTTTGAGAAAAAAATAGTTTGCAGTAATACACCTGTTTGTTGTTTAACAATTTAGTAAACAGGCAGTTGCCGCATTTTATCAGGATAGATTGCTTTTCATTTACCGCAACAGAAACAACGGCAAAATGCACATGCTTTTGACCGGTTTGCAAAAAGCTGAACATATTTACACCAAGGTTTGCTTTGTTCTTTACTGTGGCCACGGTCATTCTGTAATCATACACAAACAAATCGGGCAGTGATTTATTTTTTGTAATAAAAATTTCAGGAATATTCTGAATAGGCATTTTGTATAATTGAATCAATATTTTATACTGTAAAATTAAATTATTACGCTGCGGGCTTTTCTGTATTATATTGCCTTTAATTATTTATTATAGTAGATAGCTACTGCCTTTTGGTAATATCCAGCAGTTTACCGTCCTATGCAATATTCAGCAATACAATGCATACCTTATAAACAGTTACACCGACAATATTGTTAATAAAACCCTTTACACCATCGTTATGTCTAACTCTTCTTTATCTCCCTGGCTATATATGAACCGTCCGTAACCAATTATTTTTGTCGGTATATATGCTTTTTGCGGCTGTACTTTCAACGCAAAAAAATTATGCTCCAATGCTTTATGCCAGAGATACCGATTACTGATAGTAGAATATATAACACCTGCCGAAAATGAAAATAACGTAACTAAAATGAGTACCGTCAGCGTTACTTTATTGTTCGGTTTAAACAGCCAATTGTTTTTACATTGATTGTACAACATAAGATAGAAACAAACCTAACCGCTAGATTTATTTTTTTATCCATTTATAAATCTTAGAAAATAAAACCTTCCGGATAGCTTGTTGAAGATTAATTTATTATTTCAATATTTTATTAAGTTCTTCCATAATAGTGGGTCGGTGCGGATTGACAGAAAATTGCAATCTCAGTTTTTGGATAATTGTTATCACTTTTTCGTTTCCTGCAGGAATGCATTTTTTTATTAATTTTATTTTACCCGCTAAATCCTGATACGCTGATTCAGGCGGGTATAACAACGGGCTTACTTTTATGATATAGAAAAATCGCCAGATGAGGTTACCCGGCAATGCTTATGATTGTCCAATAGCTTGCGTGTATAAACTTGCCCTACATAAAACTATTATTAAACAGGGGTACAACAGATAATTTCGTTGCAATCGATAATATCAGCATTCGGTTTGTGTGAGTTATTTTTTAACGACTTCCTTCGCCAACTGCTCTCTCATTCCATCAATTTTTTCTTTATATAACATGGCTGTTTTATCTGTTGAAAGCGTCAGCATATCGGCAATAATTTCAAAATTTTCCAGCTCCGCATTTTTCTTTCCCAACGAGCCTGCACTTTTCCAGATGCGGCGGTATTTATCTTCCACCCGCATCCAGTTTTCATTTTTTTGCGCTTCTGTTTTCTCTAAAAATAACAGCGATAAGTCATAAGACGCTTCATCAATTAAAACCCAATAGTCCATGTTGCGATAAGGCAAGGCCATCGCCTTTTTTTTGTCTGCAATATCTTTTAATATCTGTGCTTTTGATAATTCTCCATATTTCATTTGTTTGGCAGCTGTATTTTCTATCAAAAATAAAATGCTGCTAAAAACCAACATGTGATTATAAGCGTAGGAAGCATTTTTATTGATGGCAAGGGCATCTGTATAATATTGTATTGCTTCTTTATAAGCAGCCAATTTCCCTTTTGTATCTTTTGTTATTAATCCTTTTCTTTTACTGGCGCTTGCCTGCAATACTTTTCTTTCGGCAGTAGGATTAATTTTTAAGAGTTCATTCAATTCGCCGATTACATTATTGAGTTTTACAATTAGTTCAGGCGCTTTGGTTCCTGCTTTAAAATCTTCCACATATTTTTTACACCGGGCATTACAATACTTTTCAAGCGATGACACAGAAAATACAGCATTCTCCGCGCTTTTTAGGGTTTCAAATTTGTCAATTGCAAGCTGGTATTCGGCCAGTTCAAAATAAATGGCTGCCTCCGTTTCTGTAATTTCTGAACTTTGAATATCTGCTTTATCTTTTGCGGTGGAGATGATTGCAAGCCGGTCAATGATTTCTTTCCAGCTGGTATTTTTTATATCCAGGCTATTTTTCAGGTTAAGCAAATCAATCTCTACTTCACGGGCAATTAAATAATATGGAACACTATATTTTTTACCGGACACCCGTATTTTTAATTTGTAAAAAGGATCGCCATAACATTGATAAGCGCCCCAGGTATTATTGCTGAGCCGATACTTTTCATAGATGTTGCTTCTTGCTTCTTTTACTGCATCACCAAAACTATAACCCGCAAACATTCGGGCATAAAAAATTTGGGCAAAATCAAGGGCTGCATCATCATTTACAGCCCAGCCTGCTGCTATCACTGCTTTTACGCCAATGCGGATTAGCTCGGTACCAATGTTGGCGGCAAGCTTATACCGTTGCTCAAAATATTTTTCATCAATACCACTTGTTTTACCAAGATGGCAGCAATTTACAAAAACCAGTTCGGGTATGCTGCTCATTTGCTCTATATCAAATGTGGTTAAAAACTTTCCGTCGCCAATTACCATTCCCGATTGCCTGGGTGATGCAGGATTAAAAGCACCGTGCCCTGCCAGGTGAATAATTTTATAATCATCACAAAAAAAGCTGCTAATAATATCAGCGGCGCCCGTATTGATGAGCGACGTTTTGGTATAGCCGTTATTAGACAACACAGTTTCTACCGCTTTTGCTTCTTTTGCCGCACCGGGCAATTGGTTTACAAAGCCATTCAGCAAAGGGTCGCCAATAATCAGGGCTTTTTCACCGGCTACTCTTTTTATGTTTATCCGGTAATCTGCGGTTGCCAGCTGACGGACCATTCCAGCATCTACACAAAGGGGCTTTGCATTGGTTGTACTATCCTGCAGCAGTTCCCAGGGATAGGCTGCCGTGTCTGTATCCAATACCCAGCTAATATTTCCTTTCTTTTTTAAGCGGTCTTTAAATTCATTGGGTACCATTAATTCAAAAATTGTTTTTGCTGCACAGGCGCTCCAGTTATTTTGTGTGGATACCTGTTCAATAAAAAGATCAATCAACGGTGTACTGCTGTATAGTTCCCTTTCTTCTTCCCTGGCATCGCCGGTAGTTGCACTAAATAAAAGGCTTTGTACATCTTCCGATCCTTCTTTTACTTTTTTAAGTTTTACCGTAATTCTGTTCCACCATTCGTCTGACGGGTCTGTTATTAAACGGGTTTTGGAACCAAAAAGGATTTTTATTTTTTTACTTCCTATCCGTACATTGAAGGCCTTATTATCCTTGCTTTCTAATTTACTGATGGCATACATACAGCTCAATGCCCTGTCTTCAAACAATTCGATAAATTCAATGTGCTGAATAGTTTTAACAGTAGTTTTAAATACATCTGTTACTTTACTGTTGGCATTATTTACGCCTTCGATAATGGCATTGATGGAACTTTCAATAGAAAGACCGCCATATCCGCTGCCAATAATTAATGATGAAATACCAATTTCATGCTCGTTTTGCTGCTGGCCATTGTTGATGTGCAGCAGGTATTTTGCCACGCCCTGCTCCACTGTTTTTGTAAGCAGAAAAGCAGTTAAAGTACCAGGGTCACCGAGGCCGATAATGATGGCTCCGGCAAAATCATAATCGCCTGAATTGGTAGCTATTACTGAATTTGTACCTATTTCGCCGGGATATAACCCCAGCTTATGCCGTGCAGAAAGCATCCAGTTAAGGTTACAGTCAATTGATTTTTCTGCATATAAAATACCATCATTGTTAAAGTGGCCGGCCAGTACCGGAAAGGAAGCATACGACAAATCGCCATTGCTTACAGAAACTGCCACCGGCACCTGGCTGGCAATGGGTTCATGATCTTCGTGAATACCAAATACGGCATTTTCCATTCCTCTTTCCGACACATCAAAATTGTACACTTCGGGCATACGGAAAGTTTTTTCTTCGCCCCTTACCACGGGCCTTGCTGTGCTGAGCAGCGTGGTAGTGCCGCTATCTAATATTTCTTCTATGCCATCAAAAATGGCTGGTTCATTTGCCAGGGCGCCATGAGTGGCATCTACATAATAAACAGCTTTTTTTTCTATCAGTTGTGCTGGAATATTATTGTCCCATGTTACGCTTTGATCCCCCTCGCCTGTTACTAAAAAAACCAGTTCAGTACGTGGCGGGATATTGTCGTTGTAGTAACTGCAGGGAGTAGCTTTATCTTTACCAGCGATGTAAATCATGTTACTATAATCAATGCCATCTCTTTTGGCAATGATATTATCCCGGTACTTTTTAAATGTATCTAGGTCTGGTTTACCGGGCAATGGCCATCCACCGTCACCCAACGCAGACCGCATACTTTCCCAGGTGGCAGGCTCTGCAAAATCGTTGTCTTTATCTGTTGAAAGCGGCAGCAGACTAAGTATACCAGGGAATGCACAAAACATTTCGAGCAATTGTTTTTTGGTATGTACCCTGTCTAAAAAATTTAACGAGTTGATGATGGAATCCATTCCAAACAGTACCGTTAATATTCTGTATGAGCCACCCAGCGGCGAGCCCAGGTAGAGTATTTTAAATCCTTTTGATGCATTGAGCTGTTTCCAGGTGTCATCATAATTAATTATAAAATCACGAATCAGCAAACCACCCATTGAATGCCCGATCATTTTTATTGGCTGATTGAATTTGAGCAACTCTATAATTTTATCATTCAGCTCTTTTGCACAATCATTCAGTTGCCTGCGCCAGTCAAATGGATACACTACTACATCATATGTATAACTCAAACGGTCGGCTAATGATTTGTACGAAGTTTTTATGATGGAAGTGGCGGTGATGGTTTTATCATCTACATGCAACATATCAGTGAGGCCACCAAAAACTGCCCTGATATACGCCAGCCAGATTTTATCTCCATTGTGGGAAAGATTGGAACCCATAATGCCGGGCAATAAAATAACGATGGGCTTTTTACCAGAGGGAATATTTGGATAAGGCTCCAGTTCGCCGTGTTCAAACCCACGGACTTCTCCACGGTCACTTGCTGGTATTTCGTGCTGTGGCACTGCATTGTAGCCGGGAATAGGCTGACCATCGGCAGTTTTCAATGCAAACAAAACTGCTTCTCTTGTTTTATTGTTTAAAAAATATTTGATGTGATCCACCTCTGCACCCTGATCAAAAAAATACTGAATATTTCCTGTTCTGTTAGCACCAAGGTACATCGAATCGGTGTTTACTACCAGGTCGTTTCTTTGCCAGTAAAATAATTTACCGAGTATAACCAGCAGGCCTTTAAAGCTGATGCTTGTAGTGCCATTGCCAGAAATAATTGCCAGCGAACTGCCGTCAATGGCCATATCATCTGACCGGTCGTTTAAAATTTTTATAAACGGCGATTCAGGGCTTTGTGCTTCAAGGCCGGGTAATACACTTACATCATCTTTGGTTCGTATCACTTCTGCAATCAGTTGCTTTAAGATATCTGCATACGGGTTGGCCGTACCGCCCAGCAGGTTGAAAAATACATTTAAAATATGATCCAGTCTTTTTGAGGCAAGCCTGGTGCCCGCAGCAGGACATGCCACCCTGATAAACTTCTTTACCTTGATATTTCTATTTAAAAAAATACTGTTAAGTTGTTTGATACTGTCAATGTCATTTTGCCTGCCGGGTTCTTTTTTAAGCAGGTCAGTATTGATGGTGGAGAAACCATTTTTTTTATCCGCATACCTGCAAAGAATATCGCCGACAATACCACCTCTGGAATGACTGATGATGTGCAGATCTTCTGTATCCGGCAGTTCTTTTATCAGGTCTGTTACATTTTGTAAAGGACTTTTTGTAAGGGTACGATGCTGAAAGGCCAGTACATTGTCACCGTAAGTGTTAAAGATAAAACTCCACACTTCTGCTTGGGCCAATTCGATGAAAGCCCCGGCAGCACTGCTATTGGTGCCATGTATAAACAGCAGTACCGGTTTGTTGGGCGTAATTTTTGTAAAGGGAGTAAGGTTAAAACCGGTATCTACCTTATACAATCCTTCTGATCCACCGAGATGTTTATCTTCTAAAGTGGCTGCAATTTTTGCCACCCCATCGTCAATTGTCTTTTTTACAAAAACGTTTAAAATTTTTAAAGCAATGTCGCCAAAAATACCCCGGCCTATATCAACAGTTTTTAGTGTGTCTGGTATAACAAATGCATCTTCCACAGACCGGCTGGAATCTTCTGCATCCGGAAACAATTCGTGCAAGGTAGCACCATCGCACATCCAGGTAGTATCGTCCTCAAAAATAAATTCAAGCAACTTGTCATTGTCTGCAAGATCAATGATTTGTGTTTCTGCAATATCCCTGTTGCTGCCGCTTATTTTGTACGATGCAACAGGTGTTAGATTTGCTGTGGAAGCAGGCATAGCAAGTTGCTTTTCACCTTTAATAGAAAGCTTTTTTATTTTCATGTAAGGAGACTTTTATTTTAAAGAATAAAAAATTTATTTTGTTGTAACCGCTAAAAATCCTACAGTATAATTTAGCCAAACTATCACAGACGATACCTTTTAAAAAGGTGTGATGGCTGGTAAAATATACATATTACACATACAGCTTACCATTTTCAAACAGATTCTTTATATCAGCCACCATTTCTGAAACAGACTTTAACTGGTAATGAGGAAAGTCTTTAAAATTAATCCAGTTGCCACCCCATTCCAATTCGGGCAATTGCGGCAAAACCAGGGCGGGCAATGCCTGGTATTTACTGTCGGTACCGGTGTAATTGCCATTTTCAAACAGGCCAATATCCCAGGCTAAACCAAAATTGTGGTTACTTTGTCCGCCTTTAGCGTTGGTTACTTTTGGAAGTTTATTTCCATTTCTTCCCTGCTTGTACAATGCATCCTGTTCGGCATAAGTACGGGTACCGCTCAGAATGCGGACATCTTTACCTGCACCGGTTAAAATGGCAAGAAATTTTCTTGCAGCTATCTGCGCCTGTGGTATTAATGTAATGATATTGCTTTCACTTTTTGAATCCACCGCACCAAGTTCAGTTTTGATTGATTCACTTTTTTGGACAAAAGCAGCATCTGCCGCATTTGTTACTGGTCCCCAGCTTCCATCTAATACATCGTTGTAAAAACCATTGGCTTTTAAAAAGCGCTGGTAGAAAAGGACATCTTGTTTTAATAACTGGTAGCTCATGTTGGGTAGTTTATTTTTATTTATTAGAATTCGTTTATTGGTTTCATAATCTTCTATTTTAACTGCTGACACCTATTTTTGACGACAAATTTTACATTGAATATTTTTTTTAATAAATACCTCGTTTACAACGCTCCCTTTCTTCTGCTTCCTCCCCGCACAATTTATCTCCTGTTTCCAAACCCTGTTAAAAAGCTCAACGCTGCTATCAGATTTCCATCTTTAGTGGTTGTGCCATCAAAATTTCTACCAAACGAAAAGGTGAGTTTTTGATTTTGTAAAATGGCATAATCCGCGTTAAACACAATGCGCCACGATGGGTGAATGGTATTGGATGATAATACACTTCTGTAAACACCTTCAAGGCTGGCATTAAATTTTGACTGGGGTGTTGAATAAATATAGCGGCCACCAAAATCGAATGTGGTGATATTGCCGATATCATTTATGCCATTGTCTTTTGCAAATATTTTATCCGGGTTTTGCAGCAACCTCAGTAAAAGCAAGCCAGAGCCAACTTTTGCACTTGTATAACCAATGGTGGTCCAAACACCGGCATTATTTACTTTAGAATTACTGAAACGCCTTTTAATAAATTGAGCACTGATGCCACCTGCAATATCCCAGGTAAATCCAATGCGGGCAGTTTGAAATACAGAAGCCACTGATTTTATTTGCGTACTCAATTCATTCAGTTCTTCCGTATCAGATTTTTTATTCTGCAACAACATCATTCTTTTATTCAACTCCAGTTGAATTTGCTGGTACTCATTGCTGCGCATTATTTGTAGCACATCTGCAGATTTTTTTCCGGTCAGTGTATCTTTTAATCTATTGCGTAGACTAACTATCTCCCCCTCCTGTTCAATTTCAAGTTGTATTTTTTGCAATTTATCCACCCGTAAACTTTGTAAAATCTTTATTTTATTAAGCGACTCTTTTGTTTTATCGTCATATTCTCCCCGGATGAGAGAAAACTTAAATCCAATACCTGTATAAGTGCTGTTAGGAGTTAAGGTATTTTCTGTGGAATCTGTATTGCGAATGGCAAAAGACAAAACAAATGTTTGCTCAACAACACCTTTACCTATACTGTTTTCTAAGCCTGCTGTAGTAACATTTTGGGTATTTTTTTTGAATAACCAATAAGGAGCGATGTCAACGGCATAGTTAGAAGGAAGTGATGAAAAATTGGTGGTGGATTTTTGAAGCGAAAGCATAAATGCCGATACATCCGTGGGCTTATCAATATCACTTACTCCAATTCCTAATAAATTTGATGCAGGGGATGAAGGCGCTTTTAAAAGATCCAGTTTTACTCCCTCATCTCCTGTTTGTGCTGTTGCTTTAAAATGCATGACGTAAAAGAGTATACTTATAAGAAATATTTTTTTCATAGTTTTTAATTTTAAATCATTACGGTTTAAAAAACTCTATGCGGCATATATAATCAGCAGAGTCACCTTCCTGATCAACAGTTTTAGACAATGGAAAATCACTGTTTTCCTGACCGCCTTTTAAATGAATAGTAAGGCTGGTAAAATTTGTAACTTGGGAAGTATCTGCGATGGTTGCCACAATCCGTAATACTTTTCCCGCTATTTTTATATTGGTTCCTAAAGCTGTTTCACCAAAATCCCCTGCCAGGTTTTTTATGATGATTTTATCATCCAGCGTAATCGTCATATCGCTTGTTTGTCCTTGTGCTCCTGCATTTACTGAAAGAGTTACCTGTATATTTGATTCATTTGTTATGTACAAGGTATCAAGCGCTGTACTTTCTGCGGTTACGGCTCCTGAGAGTAATCCTGCTGTAACTGGGGCAGATGAAGCTGCTTTCACGGGTGCTTCTTTTGGGGGAGCTGTTTTCTTAATTGCATTTTTCACTGATTTCTCACTTACTTTTACAGGTGTTTTTTTAGCATCTTTTTTAATTCCTTTTTTTATAGTTGCCATAAAATATCTTTTTTTTGAAACGCCTTATCTAAATACCCTTTTGGCGTATGGGTTAGTTATACAATGACTATTAATCACAAAATATCTGAGTTCAATGTTTGCTAAAACAGCAACCACAAAAAAGATCATTTTTTGTGGTTGCCATATATCAGATACAACTTTTTGCTTTGTTGCTCCATTCCAGTTGCACATTGTAACCCGCTATCGTTTTAAATTTCCAGGCACAAATATCTCCTATTTCACCATTGGCATTATCGTACCATCCTGTTGGAGGCACAGGGTCTGTAATGGCTTCACAGAGCTCGTGAGAACTGGTGCCTGTTAAAGCATCCTGTACACTAAGACCGCCCAGGCAGCCTGCGCAGGAAGGGAAAGGCATGACCGCATAATATTTTTTGCCGCTCATGGCATCGTGATAGCCGCAGAAGGAAGTACAGGAACTGCTGCCACCCATGGTCACTTTCACGCCTTTATCCATATAAATAAAATAAAGGATATTGGCGTCCCATGGTGGCACTGTGCCCGCCGTGATCCAGCCCGTGAGCGTAGTGCGGATAAGCGAATCAGCGATGTGTGTTTTTGGTGCACCGGTGGTGATTGTTTTACTGCCCGTTAAACTTCCGGGTCCTATTGCTGAACCTGTAACGCTATACTCTGCCAACTGATCCAGTAAAGGGCTCGTAAGAATGGCCGTAAAAAAACTGTTAATGTTGGTTTTTAAAGAAATAAATGCTGCATTGGAAGACCAGTTTTTGCCCCAAAAAATAGTATATACTTTTACATTTTTAATAAGTGCACCGCCATTGTAAACCAGTTTGGGAGTTGCTGTTTGTGGGGGTAATGCCAGTAGTTCACTGTCTCCTGTTTTGGTGCTAAGTTCGCCCATTTTTATATCCATTTTTGGATTAAATAACGGAACCACCCTGATGGATTCTACAGAAGCTTTTGTTTTTATTGCAGCCCCCGAAGAAGCTTTTTTTTGTGTTGCCATACAGATTTTTTTATCGCCTACTCTTTAATCCCGTTTTCGGCTATCCCGGGTATATTAATTTATAAAATCAACTTACTTAACTATAATTGCGGTGAGGTATTAGCAAGCGTTTTTAAAAGGAATAGAGAGTGTTGATTGATTTGTGATTTGCCCGCAGCTATTTAGGAAAAACAGCGGTTTTTGCTGAATCTTTCTTAATAAAAATAGCTGCATAACATTACGCCATCATTCAAGAACACCATTATCCAAAGGCAAAAAATAATAAAAATGAAATGTATTTTAGGAGAGAAGCAGGGTAGGTATTTTACAGGTTTGGAGGTTATAAGATTAAATATAGAAACAATTTTTTTAGAATGCAAGAACTCCCCGTTATTATTTAATTTATACAATTGTACACTAAATAAATACAGTTTAGTAACCCTCCATATTGATAAATGATAACTGGAATGGAGTAACTTTAATTATCAGTTATCAATAAAATGGAAAAGACTATCATACTTCAATCTGTTATTACCTGCCCCGTTTGCGCACATAAACAAGAAGAGACCATGCCAACAGATGCCTGCCGCTATTTTTATGAATGCAGTAATTGTAAAACAATATTAAAACCACACAAAGGAGACTGCTGTGTTTTTTGCAGTTATGGTTCCAAAAAGTGCCCGCCAATACAAATGGGTACATCCTGCTGTTCTGAAGCCAACTGACTAATATAGCTATATTCAACAAACCTGCCCCGTCACTAATTGTTGCATTTTTGACACCTTGCCAGTTTTTGAACTGGTGAGCACGTGCCTATTACACAACGACTGGAAGAGCTATTGTCCGCCAAAGCGGGCATGCTGTTGGTAAGGTTTGTGCAGTGTTCAGGATGTTCCCCTAATAATGTTTCATGTAAGCCATGCAGCTAAAGTGCATAAATTGGCTGCCCTGGCGGTTTATACCAGTTCAATTATATTATTCCAGCATTCGGCATCCTTGTGCAATATACCGGGCAACCTGTTGAAATTGTATTTCTATCCGGGTTAAATACATTGGCTATTTCCGTAACCGGGCAGAAGGATAGCGCAATCTTTATAATCAATTTAAAATAGTCTATTTTGCGCCACCTTAAAACCTCTTATGCAATTATTCTCCGGCAATTCAGCCGCTTCAAAAAGACTACAATCACTCGATTTTATGCGGGGGTTTATCATGATTTTACTGGCGCTGGAAAGCACCGCCTTGTACGATCACTTATCAACGGCCACCGAGGGCAACTTTCTGCATGGGTTGATGCAGCAATTTTATCACCATCCCTGGCATGGGTTACGCTTTTGGGATTTAATACAACCCATGTTTATGTTTATGGCAGGCGTAGCCATGGGCTATTCCCTGCATAAACAAAAAGAACAAGGCATGGCCTGGAGTGCCTCTTTTTTAAAAACTTTAAAGCGCAGTGGCTTATTATTTTTCTGGGGCGTACTGGATTATTCCGTCCGACCTACCGGTTTATCTTTTGAATTGTGGGATGTACTGACCCAATTATCTTTCACCACCCTGGTAACCTTTTTTATTTTTCAATGGAGCAATACAGCACAAATTTTATTTTGTGTGGGCATCCTGTTATTGACGGAAGTACTATACCGATTTACAAATATTCCCGGTTTTGACCAACCCTTTACTGACCAGCATAATTTTGGCAATTATATGGACACTGTATTGATGAATAAAATTAATAAAGATGGCTGGGTGGCACTCAACTGTATCCCTACTTCGGTACATACAATTGCCGGTGCTTTGACTGGTAAGTTATTATTGAGTACAGAAAAAAACAAATTAAGATATATGGTTGGTGCCAGCCTTATTTGTTTGGCAGTTGGCTACGGCATCGACTTTGCGGGCATTACACCCATCATTAAACACACTGCTACCAGCACTTTTACACTTGCTTCGCTCGGTTGGGGGTTGGCTGCACTGTCGCTTTGTTACTGGTGGATAGATATTAAAGGCCATCATAAGAACCTGGATTTTTTTACAATTGTTGGTATGAATTCTCTTTTCATTTACCTGTTTTTTGAAATTGTTGGCGACCGCTGGTTTAGCAACTACTTCCGCACCATCACCGATGGACTGATGCAAATTATTCACGTACCCGAACTGTTGAGCAATATCATTTCATCTTTCTGCATTTTTGGCGTAGCGTGGGGACTGTGTTATTTTTTGTATAAAAAGAAAATATTTCTCAGGGTGTAAACATAGAAGTGAATTGTTCAATAAAACCGGTGATCTTAAATTTTAATGGGCAATAAATTAAATGGAAAGCAGGCCAATTGCATATCACTTCCGTACCAGCCATTTTTTTGTAGATGAAAATAACTTTCCTACAACATCAGTACTTTTCGACACTCGTCGTTGATGAGCCAAATAAAACATAAATGGCATTTAGTGGCAGGTAAATGGAAAAACCCGATTTAGCTGTTTGCCTACAAGTACTTACTTTCTACTGCTAAAAATGTGCGGCAGAATTAAATGAAAAACCAAATTATCATTTACAGCCATGGCATGGCAGGAAACGAGTATTTAAAAAAGATGGTTTTGCCAATAATGAAATAGCATTTGTTAGTTCCATTACAAGAAATTTTTCAGGCATTGCACACCTAAAATTAACAGAAGTAATAGATACCGAGTTATTCGATTACCGGGAATGTAAAAATATTTTAAAAATAAGAATGTTTGCATTTATTGCATCGTTATTTATATTGGGCATCAACCAAATTGGAGGAATTTTAAAAAATAACTATTAATATTACCAAAGCATTCATTGAACCATTAAAACAAAAAATTCCCCGAGAAGATTTTTGCTTTTTGAGTTGCTCGGCAGTTCAATCAACAAAAACGAACTGTTCGGCTTGCATAGTGGTAATAACATTATTAATAAAAAATACGGATATATCCTGTAAAAAAAATGATACAGTTTAGTTCAAAAATTTGATCCTAAAGTTATAAGTTAATCATTGCTGCCATCACTTCCTGCGGACTGATTGCATTTCCCATGGCGTTCACCTGGTGGAAGTAATTGTACCATCCTGCGCCCTCTACCATGCTTTCAAAATTTTTAACGCTGCCTATTTCAGGAAATGTCCAAACGGCGAAATAGTCATACTCAGCTTTACTAAACGTTGATGCTTCGTTATTTCCCCAACTCACAATCTGAACGCCACTTTCGAGTAACTGTTGTATAGCAGGGGCTAAAGCGGCAAGATAATTTCCCCTTTCTTCTTTGGATAAATCTATCCAGGCCTGCTTTGCTTTCCATAATTCAATGTAAGTAATCATTTGAGGTGTTTTTTGTTTGAGTATTGAATATATACTTTCTTTTTGTATTCAGGCAGCTATTTAATTTTATAAGACCAGAATAATTTGACGGCATACCTAAAACAATCTCAGTATAAAATACAAAATATTTATCAAGATTTCAGGACAATTATGCGCAAAAAATAAATCCCTAAAAAGCAAACGGGCAAGTTACTTTTTAGGGATTTAAAAGATCTTTTTATCTTATTTATTCACCACAAAATGATATTTACCCGAACCAACCTGTAACACAACATCGCCATCTTCGGTACCAATAATTTTTATATCTGCTACACCACTAATGGCTTTGCCGCCTTCTGTAATTAGGGTAGCGTTACTGGCAGGTATATAAATTGTTGCTGTTGTATTGGCAGGTATTTCAGCATCCAGTGAAATGCCGTTGGCTTCTACCTTCCAGCCTGCTGCCACAGTACCATAATAAGTTTGCAAAGAAGCCGAGGCATTGGTAAAACCTCCGCCAATATGCGGCTGTATTTTTATATGTTTATAGCCAACTCCATCTTCGTACGTGTCGAGCCCAACCATTTTTCTATACATCCAGTCGCCGATTGCACCGTAGGCATAATGGTTAAAAGAATTCATGCCGGGGGTTTGAAAAGTGCTGTCGGGTTTTTGTCCATCCCACCTTTCCCAAATGGTGGTTGCCCCCATTTTAACGGGATATAACCAGCTTGGGTAATCCTGTTGCAACAACAACGTATAGGCCACATCTGTATAGCCAAACCTGGTAAGTACTTCGCACAAATATGGCGTACCTAAAAAGCCCGTGGTTAAATGATTATCGTAGCTTTTTACATTATCGGCAAGTCTTGTTGCTGCCTGTGCACGCAGGCCTTCGGGCAACATGTCAAAATTTAATGCCAGCACATAAGCTGTTTGCGTACCGGAAACAAGGCGGCCACTGGGCGTAACATATTCTTTTAAAAAGGCAGCTTTTATTTTTTGCAATAAGTCAGTGTACATCGCTTCATCTGCACTGTTGTTTAATACCTTGGCAGTATTAATAAGCAACTGTACAGAATGAGCGTAAAAGCATTGTGCTATCAAATATTTATCAGTTACTGCGGCCCTTCCATCGTTGTCGTCATTTGGACGATAAAACAACCAGTCTCCAAAATGAAAACCGGAATTCCACAAATCATTTTTACTTGCATTGGTCATGTACTTTACCCAGGCCTTCATGCTGGGATATTGGGTTTCCAGCACTTTTTTATCGCCATAAGCCAAGTACATATTCCATGGAATAATGGTGGCTACGTCTGCCCAGCCGGCAGAGCCACCTGCATTGTGCCCCAGCACATTTGGTACTACAAAAGGTACGCTGCCATTGGGTTCCTGATCGGCAGCCACATCCTTTAACCATTTACTGAAAAAGTTATCTACGCCAAAATTAAAAGTAGCCGTTCTTGAAAATGCCTGAGCGTCACCGGTCCAGCCAAGGCGTTCATCCCGCTGCGGGCAATCGGTAGGCACATCTAAAAAGTTACCTCTTTGCCCCCATTGAATATTGTGCTGCAACTGGTTGATCAATGCATTGGAAGTTGTAAATGTTCCGGTTGGTTTCATATCGGAATACAGCGTTACTGCCGTAAAATTATCAGGGTTTATCTCACCGGGATAATTATCTAGTTTGATATAGCGGAAACCAAAAAAAGTAAAATGCGGCTCAAATATTTCTTCTGCGCCACCCTTTAAAATATAAGTGGCCGTTGCTTTTGCAGCCCGCAGATTTTCTGTGTAAAAATTGCCGGCCTTGTCCAATACTTCTGCATGTTTGATAACAATCTTATCGCCTGCATTTCCTTTCGCCTTTACCACAACCCAGCCAACTAAATTTTGGCCGAAGTCTAATACTTTTTCACCGGAAGGTGTAGTGATTAATTTTATTGGTTTAAACGTTTCATGTTTTTTAACCAGCTCATTTTCTGTAGCGGTTAAATTATCAAAATCAGTACTCAGCAGATTTACACCTTTCCACGCAGCATCATTGTAACCAGCCGAAGACCATCCGCTTTTTTCGTCTCTTGCATCATACCTTTCTCCGTTATAAATCTCAACTGATTTAATAGCGCTGTTGGCTGATTTCCATTTTTCATCCGTTACAATTATTTCAGTTGAACCATCGCTGTATACTATGTTTATCTGCGCCAGCAGGCCAAGTTTTTTACCATAGATATTTTTATTGTCACTCCATGCCAGGTAACCCCGGTACCAGCCATTGCCCACCGTGGCACCGATAGCATTGTTGCCACTTATCAGCATGCGGGTTACATCGAATACCTGATATTGAAGTCGTTTATTATAACTCGTCCAGCCAGGCGTTAAATAGGCGTCTCCTACCCTTTTCCCATTTAGCTGCACTTCGTACATACCATGCGCCGTAATATATAAGTTGGCCGATTTAATTTTTTTTGATGCATTAAACTGATGACGGAATAAAATGCCCGGCCGGTTAATGGAATCTTCAGTGAAGCCTGCTTCTATCCACTTCGCTTTCCAATCGCTGGTGTTTAGAAAGCCTGTTTCAAAAAAAGCAGTTTCACTCCAGGCTGAAGCCTTGCCATCATTATCCCAAACTCTTATTGTCCAGGTATATTTATTATCACTTTTTAACGGAGTACCCGCATACACAACCTGCACAGACTGGTCGCTTCCAACTTTCCCTGTTTTCCACATGGTTCCTTTATTGCCTGATACTTTGATTTCGTAAGCTGTTTGTTTTGTATTTCTTTTATCTGACATTAACTGCCAGGTAAATCGTGGTTGTTGTACGCCAAGCCCAATGGGATTGGTACTATTTTCTGTTAGTAAATGTTGCACTTTAACCTGTGCAAAACTGATCAGTAAACATAACGGAAGGACAGTGGAAAGAATAACTTTTTTATTCATAGCAAGTATTATAATGATTGTTTAATTAAGGGTTCAATGTACAAGGTAAATCAATGGTGACTATCCTGTACTGTCATGGTCTGAAATAATTTTTACAAATTAAAATTATTCATACCCGCCTTCAATGGAAACACTTTCCCTTTCCATAGAAATCTGCCGGTTGTATTAACCGGCAAACTGATATCAATCGCCCATTTACCCGCCTCATTTTTATAACCCGTACTCACCATACCGTTGGGGTGTGGCATGTAGCCGCTGATATGTGTAATGTCGCCCAAATGCGGTTCGATCTTTATTTTGGCAAAGCCAGGCGCATCTGAATCAACACCAAGAATGGTTCTAAAAAACTCTATGTTGGGACTGCTGCCCCAGGCATGACAATCAGAACGGGTACCACTAACATCCGACATCTCTGCCCAGGTCGTCATCCCCAGATCAATATTTTCTTGCCATTTGCCAAGCCACTTTTTATAGTTGTTACCAAGCCCCGCTTTTATCAACGCCTGGTGCAGATAATATTTATAATAAATAGAAGCTTGCGCCATAAAAGTATCCGTTAATAAATGTTGAGCCAACGCTTTTGATTCTGTACCTGTTACCATGCCGGATAAAATAGCCAGTGAATTGGCATGTTGAGAAAACAGGTTTTTTTCTTCCGTATCTGCATACAACTGTTTTGTTTTATCCCAATATTTTTTTTGAATGGTCTGTTTTAATTGCGCTGCTTTTAATAAATATAATTTTGCAATATCCTTAAACCCAATAGCAGTTTCCATTTCGGCTGCCACCTGGTATGTCCACATCAATTGCAAATCCAGCACGGATGAATAGCCATCCTTGCCTATGGGCGCCACTCCATAGTCCCAACCCTTCCTGTTGTCAACCCAATCAGAAAATATCCAGTAGGGTACATTTTTTAAAGAACCATCTGCACCCTGATACCGTTGAAAAAAACTCAGCACCTGTCTTTCGCCGGGTAGTTTATCTTTTATAAAATTTGCGTCAGGGCGATACATCCAGTAATCATGCAGCATGCCGATCCACCACAATGAAAAAGTGGGTATCTCCTGATGCAAGTCTGTCGGATACCGGCTTAGAGTAATGCCTTCTGCAATGCGGCTATTATCCATCAGTGTTAAAGCATTTCTTACCAAGCGGTCGTCGTTGGTGTTATACAATGTAACAAGGGCCTGTATCCTGGCGTCGCCAATGTATTGCAATTGCTCGTAGTACGGGCAATCCATATATGTTTCCCAGGCACATAACCTGGCAGTACGCCAGCCAATCTCCAGCATTTTTTTATCAGTATCATTGCCTGATTCA
Organism: Ferruginibacter sp.; assembly: GCF_014377975.1. GTDB lineage: Bacteria > Bacteroidota > Bacteroidia > Chitinophagales > Chitinophagaceae > Ferruginibacter. The sequence continues at coordinate 162 of NZ_JACMOO010000219.1, read as the reverse complement.
AAACTTGTTTTTAACACAAATGGATAGCCAGTAAAGGTGCCGTAGATATCATCAATCACCAACGGTTCATCTTTGGTGGTTACTTTCAGTTGTATGTAACGATAGGTGCGCCAGGTTAAAGAAGTATATTGCTGATTACTGGTTCCATCGGCAAGAATACTG
>NZ_JACMOO010000218.1 GCF_014377975.1 Ferruginibacter sp. | reverse complement strand
TATATTGATAATAATCTTTTTCATAAAACCATTATTGGTTTATCCGCAGGGTTACTCCTTAATTTGGTAAACAATAATAAAGCGCCTCTTTTACTGGGTCCGCAATTTTACTACAGCGTTACACCTGTAGCCGGCAGCGGGTTATATACTAAAACGCATTATAGTTTTGTAGGAATAAAACTGCAAAAAATACTCAAAAAAAATTAATATACAACTACTGCAACCCTTGTTAGTTAATAGTTGTCACGATGTTTACAAACATACACACAAAACCATTTGCCATGCAAAAAGCTAATTTTTTAATAACCTTTTTAATACTTTTTATCTGCTCATTTATTATGCAGGGGTGCATAAAAGACACCTGCGAAACAAGCCACACATATACATACTATACTCCTGTGTATAAAACAAAAGCGGCTGTAAAAGAAAATATAAAAAGTAATCTGCCAACACAAATTTCAATGCCGGGTAAAATATTTATCAGTGGCAATTACATTTTTTTAAACGAGGTAGATAAAGGGATTCATATTATTGACAATACCGATCCCTCCTCTCCAAAAAACATTGCTTTTATTGACATACCCGGTAATATGGATCTTGCAGTTAAGGGAAATATTTTATACGCAGATGTTTACACCGACCTGGTTGCACTGGATATTTCCAATCCTTTAAATATAACTGCTACAAAATTTATTGAAGGCGTTTTTCCATACAGATATTGGGGAGGCGGATTGGCGGCTGATACCAATATGGTAATTGTAGATTGGCTGAAACGTGATACAACTGTTTATCAGAATTGTTCTAATAATAGCAATGTTGTATATCTTGGTCGTGATGTGTTTTTTCTTTCGGCTTCAGCACAAAATTCGAGTACTAAAGCTACTTCATCGCCGGTTGGTACAGGTGGTTCAATGTCACGTTTTGCTTTAATCAATAACATGCTATACACAGTATCTTACCAGGACCTGAATATTTTCAATATCTCGCTACCTCAAAATCCTGCTTTTGTAAAAAATGTTACTGTCAGTAGCTGGAACGTAGAAACCTTGTTTCCTTTTAAAAATAAATTATTCATTGGATCATCTAATGGAATGTTTATTTACTCTGTTAGTGAGGCCGATAATCCGCAATTGGAAGGACAGTTTGCACATGTAAGAACCTGTGATCCTGTAATTGCAGATGACCAGTTTGCTTATGTAACATTGAGCTCGGGCAGCACTTGCGGCGGCTTTACCAACCAGTTGGATGTGCTGGATATAAAAAATATCAACACTCCGGTTTTGGTAAAATCTTACCCGTTAACCAATCCACACGGTTTATCAAAAGATAAAAACCTGTTGTTTATTTGTGATGGTGCAGATGGGCTAAAAGTATTTGACGCTACGCATGCTGACAAGATCCTGCCACTGCAACAAATTACCGGCTTGGAAACCTATGATGTAATTGCCAGTAATAACGTTGCGCTTGTAGTTGCTAAAGATGGGTTATATCAATACGATTACAGCAACATCAATAACATTCATTTGCTAAGTAAAATATCAATTATAAAATAATGGTTCAGCCATTTATAAACAAGCTATTTGTAACAATAAAAATGACCCGTTTTAATTCACCGTGCCAATATTTTTGAACAATGAAAAGAAAAAGAATTTATCTAAGTGTAACATGCCTGGTATTTTTGCTGTCAGCAAAAAGCCAGCATGTTACAAAAACATCCGCGGCAATTAAATTTCAGAGCAACCTGCAGTCTGGTATTTTAATTGGCCAAAAGGGTAGCAAACCGGCCCTGTCCGTCAATGCAGTGAATGGAATAAAATACTCTACATGGTTTGGCGGAATAGGTGTTGGTATTGATTATTATGGCTTAAAGAGAAGTATTCCTTTATTTCTGGATATTCAAAAAGATATATCGGCAAAATCCAATACATGGTTCTGGTTTGCCGATGCCGGCTACAATTTCCCGTGGTTAATGAACAATGAGAAAATGAAGTTTGTAGAAAAGTACAAAGCAGTTGGAGGCTTGTTTTATGAAGCAGGTGCAGGATATAAATTTACCATTTTTAACAAAACACGTATTGGTCTCAGCGCTGGTTATTCCTATAAACAACTAAAAGAAAAATATACTTATCCATGTGTTTGGTGTGAATTTAATATACCGCCGGACCAGACCAATAAATATCAATACAGGAGAATAGCCATTAAATTTAACTGGTGGCTTTTATAAATGTCAGGTTGCGTTTAATGCCCTTAAATTTACTACGTTTAAGCGGTGAATTTTTAAAGATGAGTTTAAAATTTTCTTCTGTCAGTTCTTCCCAGTCATTGGAAGAAAAATTTAAAATAGCCGGAATTGGAACAAAGTTTATTTCATTGCCTGGCTTACTAAATCGGTTCCAGGGGCAAACATCCTGGCATACATCACAACCAAACATCCAGTTATCAAATTTGCCTTTCATGGTATCTGGTATCAACGCCTCTTTTAATTCAATGGTAAAATACGAAATGCATTTACTGCCGTCTACAACCTTATCGGGCAGTATCGCATCTGTTGGGCAGTTGTCAATACATTTTGTGCAGGTGCCGCAGTAATCTTTTACAAACGCATCATCATATTCCAGTTCCAAATCAACAATCAGTGTAGCAATAAAAAAAAAACTACCACTTTGTTTATTGATAAGGTTACCATTTTTACCCACCCATCCCAGCCCGGTTTTTTGCGCCCAGCTTCTCTCTAATACAGGGGCACTATCAACAAATCCCCGGCCGTTTACGTCTCCGATTTTGGTTTTAATTTCCTGCAACAATTCTTTTAATTTAGTCCGTATCACTTCATGATAGTCATTGCCAAAAGCATATTTTGCAATTTTAGGCGCCGTGGTTCTTTGCTGTTGTTCGGGAAAATAGTTGAGCAATAAAGTGATAACAGATTTTGCACCCGGTACAAGTTTGCGCGGGTCTATTCGCAGGTCAAAATGATTTTCCATATATTGCATAGTTCCGTGCATACCTTTATTCAGCCAGCTTTCCAGCCGTTTTGCATCATCGGTCAGCAACTGTGCTTTTGCGATGCCGCAATGGTCAAACCCCAGCCTGGCAGCAGTTTGTTTTATAATGTCGGTGTAATTTTTTTCCTGAATGCGCACGGGTATTTTTTTACAACACGTTAGTTACAAACGGTCGGTATTTGTTCATCTATACTCTTTTTTATTTCCAGGTATACATCTTTGTTTTGTTCACTTAATAAACTTTTTATAAAAATAATACCTGCATATTCCCGGCATTTATCTACCCAGGGCCAGGTGCCAAATAAGCCCGGACAACTTATCACTGTACTGTTTCCTTTACCATCTGTTTCCTGTATCCATTCACCCAAACCATACTCAAATCCTTCCGCAGTTTTTGGAAAATATTTTTTAGGAATATTGGCGGTTTGTACGGTTTGCATGGTGTTGATAGCAGCTTCACTTAAAATGCGCTTATTTGCAAACATCCCCTTATTTAAAATCATGGATAAAAAATTAATATAATCTTCCGGAGTAGAAATTGCACCTCCCGATGGATTTACCGCATCAGCATCACCGGCAAATGTGCTGTGTTTCATATTCAGCGGCGTAAAAATCCTTTGCTTCATCAATACCTCAAATTTCTTTTTGCTAACCACTTCCAGCACCCTGGCTGCAATGTTTAAACCAATGCCTCCATAAAAAAATGTTGTGCCGGGGTTGGCCGCAATTTCTTTTTTTGCAAACGAATTCACTTCATCTTCCAGCGATTCAAATTTTCGGCGTTCTATTACTTTGGCGATGATGTGTTGGTTATCCGTAATGCCGGTTTGATGGCTAAGGCAATTTCGTATGGTAATGTAAGCTTTCCCATAAGTTTCATAAATGGGCAAATAGGTACTCACCTTATCATCCAGCGAAATTTTTCCTTCATCTACAAAAGTCATTACCAATGATGCTGTTAACCATTTGCTGCAACTGGCTATGGGCGCCTGGCTCTTCATCATAAAATTGCCCATCTCTTTCTGGTACACAATTTGGCCATTTTTCAATACAATGGTAACCACATCCTTACCCAGCGTTTTTTGATTGGCCAATAGAAGTTTATCAACTGAGCTAAAATTATATTGACTTTTTGCAAGCAGACAGAGTTGCAGTAAACTCAATAACAGCATGAGTTTAAGACAGTTTGAGTTGAAAATTTGCGCCATAATTTCCTGTAATTTAATGTGGATGGAGATTTGCTGGTTTTGATAAAGTTATTCGAAATTATGTATTCCAAACGGGAATGATTGATTGAATGACTTATTTAACATCATCGGAATTTTTAGTTTTATAAAGCTATCAGTTTCATTATTGATGATCTATGTGAAACAAATTAATAACTAAAAAAATTTCTGTATATGAATCTTAATAATTTCACCATCAAAGCGCAGGAAGCAATTGCACAGGCACAGCAACAGGCTTTCAATAATAAAAACCCTGCTATTGAAACAGAACATTTACTAAAAGCTTTGTTAAGCGAAGAAGATTCGCCTATTGAGTTTTTGCTAAAGAAAAATAACGTAAACGTAAATTTTGTAGAAACAAAAATTGATGAGGGAATACAGAGGTTGCCCAAAGTACAAAGTGGTGAACCTGCACAATCTGTAAGCAGGGATATGAATAGTGTAGTGCTTAGGGCAACTGGTGCACTTAAAACGTTTGGGGACGAATTTGTAAGCGTGGAATATTTAGTGCTAGCAATTTTGCAGGGAAATGATAATAGTGCCAAGCTGTTGAAAGATGCAGGATTAACCGAAAAAGGATTGATAGCTGCAATCAAAGAGTTGCGGAAAGGATCAACCATATCTTCTCAAACAGAGCAAACCCAGTTTAACGCTTTAAACAAATATGCTAAAAATCTGAATGAAATGGCAAGGGCCGGAAAGTTGGATCCGGTTATTGGCAGGGATGAAGAAATACGCCGCACTCTACATATTTTATCAAGAAGAAGTAAAAATAATCCCATTTTGGTAGGCGAACCTGGTGTTGGTAAAACAGCCATAGCAGAGGGTTTGGCCATACGAATCGTTAATGGAGATGTACCGGAGAATTTAAAATCGAAAATTATTTATGCACTGGATATGGGGCAGTTAATTGCCGGTGCCAAATATAAAGGAGAGTTTGAAGAAAGATTAAAAGCAGTGGTAAAGGAAGTTGCTGACAGCGACGGGGATATCATTTTGTTTATTGATGAAATACATACCTTGGTTGGAGCTGGTGGCGGAGATGGAGCAATGGACGCTGCAAATATTTTAAAACCTGCATTGGCAAGAGGCGAATTAAGAGCCGTAGGTGCAACGACCTTGAATGAATACCAGAAATTTTTTGAAAAGGATAAGGCGTTGGAACGCCGGTTTCAAAAAGTATTGATTGATGAACCAAGTGTGGAAGATGCCATTTCTATTTTGCGTGGTTTAAAAGACAGGTATGAAAGTTACCACCACGTATTGATAAAAGATGAAGCTATTATTGCGGCAGTAGAATTATCTCATCGCTATATTACCGATCGTTTTTTACCGGATAAAGCCATCGACCTGATTGACGAAAGCGCCGCCAAGCTTAGATTAGAAATGAATTCGATGCCGGAAGAACTGGACAAACTGGAAAGGCAAATACGCCAGCTGGAGATTGAAAGAGAAGCGATCAAAAGGGAAAATGATGCTGGCAAACTAAAAGAATTAAATGTTGAAATTGGTAATTTGGCAGTACAAAGGGATACTTTTAAAGCCAAATGGCAGCAGGAAAAAGAAGTGGTTGAAAAAGTACAATCAGCAAAAAGTGAAATAGAACAATTGAAAGCAGCAGCCGAAAAAGCGGAGCGGGAAGGCAATTACGGCCTTGTTGCCGAAATAAGATATGGAAAGGTTCAGCAGCAGGAAAAGATTATCCAGGAGCAAACAAAATTACTGGATGATATCAGTGAAAAGCGCATGTTGAAAGAAGAAGTAGATGCTGAAGATATTGCGGTAAGCGTTGCTAAAGCCACGGGTATTCCTGTAATGAAGATGTTGCAAAGTGAAAAAGAAAAATTATTGCATCTGGAAGAGGAACTTCATAAACGGGTAGTTGGTCAGGATGAAGCCATTGAAGCAGTAAGCGATGCCATACGCCGAAGCAGGGCAGGGTTGCAGGATCCCAAAAAACCTATTGGTTCATTTATTTTTTTGGGTACAACTGGTGTGGGCAAAACAGAGCTAGCAAAAGCATTGGCAAATTATTTGTTTGATGATGACAGTATGTTGACCAGGATTGATATGAGCGAATACCAGGAAAAACATTCTGTGAGCAGGCTGGTAGGAGCACCTCCGGGATATGTTGGTTACGATGAAGGAGGCCAACTAACGGAAGCGGTTAGACGTAAACCTTATAGCGTAGTTTTATTGGATGAAATTGAAAAAGCGCATCCGGATGTATACAATGTTTTACTGCAGGTATTGGATGATGGCCGTTTAACCGATAACAAGGGAAGGGTTGTAAACTTTAAAAATACCATCATCATTATGACAAGTAATTTGGGCAGTCATATCATTCAGGAAAATTTTGAAAAAGTAAATGAATTAAATAAAGAAGAAGTGGTAGAAAGTACCAAAGCGGAAGTAATCAGCTTGTTGCGGCAAACCATTCGGCCAGAGTTTTTGAACCGGATAGATGAAGTAATTATGTTTCAGCCACTGATGAAAAAAGAAATTAAAGGAATTATACTGATTCAGTTGGATAACCTGAAAGATTTGGTTGCAAAAAGTGGAATTCAGCTTGAATTTAGTGACTATGCGTTGGACTATCTTGCTGAAAATGGGTACGATCCTCAGTTTGGTGCAAGACCATTAAAAAGGTTGATTCAAAAAGAAATAATTAATCAGTTAAGTAAACGCATTCTGATGGGGGATATTGATAAAACAAATCCGGTTTTGGTAGATGTTTTTGATGGGATAGTCGTATTTAGAAATGAAGCTGGTTTAGAAAAGAGCAAAGAAAATTCCTTTAAAGTGAGTTAAAGTAAAGTTATTTAAAATAGTATATCAAAATTAAATCTCTGATTATCAACCATGTGGATAATCTGTTAAATAATAATACATGATTGATACGGAAAAAAAGGTAAAAAATATTATCTTCAGGCGCTTACCCAATTTTTCTGATGGTATTTATATTCAAAATAAATACAACAATATCCCCTCAGAGTTGGTTATTATAACAAGTCATATTCCAGGTAAGTAAGGTGGGGTACGACACAAAAATTTAAAAAATATATTATGGCATTCAAAAAAGAGGTGGTAGAAATTATTGAACCAAGAGACGTATTTGTTGGCGACATCAACGCTCCGGTAACATTAGAAGAATTTGGAGAATATGAGAGTGAAGTATGTGCAAAAGCCAACGAAGTTGTTAAACAATTGCTGGAAGAATACGAAGGAAAAGTTCGTTTTAATTTTAGGCACTTCCCCATGACAAACATTCATCAACGCAGCTTAAAAGCAGGCGAAGCGGCCGTAGCAACGGCGCAGGATGGTAAATTTTGGGAAATGCACAATATTCTATTTGCAAACCGCAGAAATTTGGGTACTACCAGTTTAAAATTACATAGCCGGGAAGCGGGTGTACAAAACAAACGCTTTTTAGATGAACTGGTAAATGCTACTTACGGATGGCAGGTTCAGGGCGATATGAGAGAAGGTATAAATCGTGGGGTAAAAGATGTTCCTACATTTTTTGTGAATGGAGAACGTTTTACCGGTAAAGTTACTTATGATGAATTGAGCAAAGCCGTAGAAGCGGCTTTAAAGAAAGTAAAGAAAAAGGTTCCTGCTAAAGTAAAAGCATAATTAAAAGGCCCTGGTAAATTTTACCGGGGCTTTTTGTTTGTATTGCAGATGATTAGGCTTTATTTTATGGCGCCCATACCCAGTACTAAGTTTTCTAAATTATGCTCATTGAAATATACTTTGCAAATGCCGGCGGCTTCAGTAAGTAATTGTTCCATTTTGGGTTGTTTAGTACCCAGTAACTGGTAAGCTTTTTTGTAAGCTTCCGCATCTGATAATTCTGTTGTTTGCTGCAAAGCTTCTTTGATTGCCACTACATGCAAACCGCAGTCTTTTATTTTTCCGAGTTCGGCAATCATCCAGCTCAGGGCATAAAAATAATTTTGTTCCAGCAATAAAAAATTGCTGTTATCACCTGCATCCGGCATTTTGTTAAAAGCCGAGTTGGTTATTTCTTTGGTAAGATACTTTGCAAGCTCTTTGGGCGTATTTTTATTTTTTGACAACTGAATACTTCCACGCAAGGCCTGCGCATAAATGCTTAGCCAGCGAAGTTTACGGCGCAATTCATGCACATCGGATTCTATGTTTTTAAAACTACACCTATCAGTCAATACAAACTCTGTAATGGTATAAATTGTTTTTCCGTAAAATTCATTGATAGCAGCTACTTCCGGTTCTTCTTTTAACCAATCAGCACTGGTTAGTTTTTTCTGTATTTTTTTTATGCGGCCGTTGTCTGCCGATAACCATTCTTTTTCAATAAGTATTTCATTGAGGCTTTGTATTTTTTCTCTTGTTAAAGCCTGCAGATAGCCGATAATTGCTGCAGGTATTTTTTTATTCTTACTTAAGTCTTTTGCAATATTATCGTAATAATCAATCGCCCCCAGGGTATCTTCCAGTAATTTAAAATGTTCTTTTAATTTTGTAAATTTCTTTTTGTTATTTATTGAAATATACATTTTAGCCAGTCCTTCCAGCATAAATAATGGTGTACGGGCATCATTATTATATAGCCATAATGCAGGATTTTTTTGTTTTGCAGCTTTATCAAACAGGCTTTGTAATTTAGTAAGATAATATAAAAATCTTGCTGGTCCTTTTATCATGATAGAAATTTTTACCGGGTAAATTATTTAAAATACGATCTGTTATAAACACAAAAAATACATAGATTTATCGCTCAAAAAAAGCCACTGTACCACCAACCCAGTTTTTATCTTTATTATAACGGGTCCCAATCATTTTACCTTTACTAAGCCGGGCAAGGTTATGCACAGCTATTGGCCTGGCCCATTCTTTTTTCCAAAAATAAAATAACCTTATTTCTGCTTTAGCAGGCTGGTCGGGCGTTTCAATAACATCAGCATATTTTACTTTTCGTTGTAAAATCCAGTTTTCGGGGTCAGTTATTTTGATGATATCTTCTTTGGTAACATCAATAAGCACACCCATTCCTGCAAAAGAAAATAAAGGTTTCAGTACATAATTTTCAAGATCGGCAGGAGTTTCTTCTAAATCCTTTAAATAAAAAGTTGGAGGAACATAAGGATTATCAATCAGGGGTAAAGTGTATTTACTGATGCGGTAAAACCAGTTGGGATGTGGGATCCATTCTACGTCCCAGGGGCGTGTGATATCAATAATTTTATCTGTAAAGTTTTGTTGATGAAGATCGTCAAAAATAAGCCGGTTGTAAATTTTTTTGACAGGTATTTTTTTTCCGTCAGCTTCATAAAACAATTGATTTCCTTCGCCAATCAGCTTGGTAAGGCAAACAGTTTTTATACCCAGTAAATCTTCTGTACAATAAAAATCAATCCTTGTTTTTTGATGCTCCGGGTAAATTTCCAGCAGGATAACATTTTCCCGATTGCAATCGCTTACAATAATTTCCTGTAGCAATTGCAGGTAAGTTGTTTCTGTATAGCCGTTTAAATAGGCATCGTATGTATTGGGTACCTCTGCATACAGTTTGCTGATGGCGGTATGAAAAGCCTGGAAGGCAAACAGGGTAGGGAATCCCTGCATTTCAATTAACTGCGGTTCCAATGCACCAGTGCTGTTTTCGCAAATACCAAAATCAAAAACTATAAATTCAGGATGATCTTTTTCACCACCTTCAATTGCATCAATTGGTATTGCTTTTTCAGTAAGTGCTTTAAAGCCAGGTTGAACCAGTACGTCAACAATGTCTTCACAGGCATCCAGCATTTTTTGTGTAAAATCTTTAGGAATAAAAATGGGTGTTTCTGCAATTCTAAATTCTAATGTTCCGGGATGAAGATTTTCTATTTCCTGCAAATAAGCTGCATATTTTTCTTGTGAAAAATTATCATTGAAGTGCTGTCTTAATTCTTTCTGCATTGTGAAAATTTTGATAGTTATTGCTTACAAATAATCATAATACCATAGTGTGTCATTGATAACAAAGAATTATACCTCTACCGGCTGTAAACCCTGTACTGCTATTTGTAAAAAATTTGGCAGTATGTGCTCGTAGGTAAAAATAATTTTATCAGGATCGTTTAACTGTTCAATCATGCTGGCCCATTTTTCCTGACCGTAATTTTCAACAACAGTTTTCTTTTTTTCTTCTGTCTGAAGATACATGCTCATCCCAACAGCATCAGCTTCCGGATGAAATTGGGTACCAATCATATAATCATTAAACCGCACCGCCATAATGGCTCTTTCCAGGTGTATGTGAGGACGTTCTTTTTCAATGGCAAGAATGGTAGCACCCATTTCAATCATCGCATTGTGCCTGGGTTCAACTACCTGATAGTCCCTGCTGTCAACAGCATAAAATGGATCTTTCATTTCATCAAAAACAATTTCTTCTTTACCATCCTTTAATAAGTGAACGGGAAAAACGCCAAAGGAAGTACTTTTTCGCTGGCATACGTTGCCGATATTATAATGCCTGCAGGCTAATTGAAAAGAGTGGCAAATAAGAAATACGTATTTTTTTTGAACATTCCCCACGTTGTTGTTCCATTTCTCAACGTGATGAAGCCAATTAAAATAAATCTTTTCCCATTCACTGCCTTCACTATCTAACGGACTGCCAGGGCCACCGCTCGAAATAAAAATATCATACGTAAGATCGGGTACTTCATTTTTTTGTCGCACATCAAATTCATCCCACAAAAGGTCAAGGTTATTAATATCACCAAACTGATTTAATATTTCACGAATGCAACGCATTCCCTGGTTAGTCACCCCTTCATATAAATCAAGTATTGCTATGCGAAACTGCTTTTTTTCTAATAAATACATACCGTAAAATTAATACATTTTTCCCAGACGGATTTTTCGCCAGGTGCAATGGTAGTACCGAATATATCTTCATTATATTCCCGCTAAAAAATTACTGTGTATATAATCTACCACATCAACAAGGTTGTTGGTTTGTTCATATACTTTTAGTTGCCTGTCCGCACCGGTTCCCTGCTCCAGCATATTGTGTACATAATTAATGGCGTGGCGGCTGCCGAGTTGCGGTACCACATCATCAATAAAATCGAGTAATTCATAAATCAGCACCCTTGTATTTACTTCAGTTTCCTTACCAAAATCAATCATGCTTCCTTCAATACCATACCGGCTGGCACGCCATTTATTTTCGTTTATCAGTGCCCGTGAGTAGGTCATAAAATTAAGATTCTGGCTGCGCAGTTTATACAGCTTTGCGCACAATGCCTGAAAAAGTGCAGCAATGGCAATTGTTTCCTGCACCGTAATCGGAATATCGCAAATGCGAAATTCTACGGTGTTAAAAAAGGGATGAACCCTAAGATCCCACCAGATTTTTTTTGCATTATCAATACAGTTTGTTTTTACCAGTAGTTTTATATAACTCTCATAAGCTTCAATGCTTTCAAAATAGTCTGGTATCCCGGTACGGGGAAATTTATCAAACACTTTAGTACGATACGATTTATACCCGGTTTTTCTGCCTTCCCAAAAAGGTGAGTTGGTGCTTAGTGCATAAATATGCGGTAAAAAATATCGGGCCGAATTGGCGATGTGAATGGCCATTTCCCGGTTCTCCATACCAACATGCACATGCAATCCAAAAATAAGATTGCTGCGGGCGGCTTCCTGTAGTTCGTTTACAATTTCATTATAACGGGCATGGTCTGTTATCAACTGGCTTTCCCAATGGCTGAAAGGATGTGTACCGGAAGCACCCAATTGTAAACCTAAACTTTCACCAATACTACTGATGGTTTTACGAAGTGTAGATACATCCATAAAAGCTTCATCAATATCCTGACAAATATCTGTGCCTACTTCAACAACCGCCTGGTGCATTTCTGCTTTTACTTTATCCTTAATTAATTTATGTCCCTCCTGAACAATTTTTTGTTCATGGCTTTTAAGCTCTCTTGTGTGTGGATCAAGCACCATGTATTCTTCTTCAACACCAATTGTAAAACTTTTGTATGATAAGCTCGCCATTTTAATTAATAATTAAGAATTGATAATTTTTTCAATTTTAGCAGTCTTTTAAATTGGTTGTAGTATAATGGATTGGTAATTTTAATTGTTTAACTAATGAACACTTTTACAGTTTAAAATTCTATCCATAAAAAAGAGATTGCTTTGAGGCACTGCGTTTAATGTATTCGCCCCAGGTTAAATTATCTGCTCCATCATTTTGTTCCTGTGCTTTTTCAATGGCAAATGTTGCGGCCGTTTCCACTACCCATTCAAAATTTTCTTCGCCCACGCTTGTTCTTTCTGCATCAGGAGCAGGGTTGCAAAAATCAATGGCATAAGGTATCCCGTCTTTTAAAGCCAATTCAACCGTGTTGAAGTCGTATCCTAAATAATGATTGATACGCAGCACAATATCGGTCATCATTTTTAGTTTTTCTTCCGAAGGGTTAAAATCGGCTACATAACGCAAGGCATGGGGGTTGCGTGGTTCGTAAGACATGATGCGTACATATTTGCCGCCAATGCAATAACAACGATAATACTCTTCAAAAATTATTTCTTCCTGCAACATCATTACCAGCTCGCCCGTTTCGCTGTGTTTATTAAAAAAATCTTCTTTATCTGTAAGTCGATAAACGCTCTTCCAACCACCGCCGGCAAAGGGTTTCATGTAAGCTGGGAAACCAACATAATTAAAAATACCTTCCCAGTCAAGTGGGTAAGCAAGATTGCTGAAAGATTCTCCTGTTGTATCAACCGGCAAATCTCTTGAAGGTAAAATAACCGTTTTAGGAACGGGAACATTTATCTTGGTTGATAAACAATTATTAAAAAATTTTTCATCCGCACTCCACCAAAATGGGTTATTTATTACTGCTGTTCCGCACAAGGCCGCATTTTTTAAATAGGCTCTATAAAAGGGTATGTCCTGCGATATTCGATCTATAATTACCGCAAAACCAGTGCTTTCACCCTGTATTACTTTATCTATTTTAAGCGGCTCTGCAATAATGCCTGCAAAATTTTTACTGTTCACTCTTTGTACAAATGCTTCTGGAAAACTTCTTTCCTTTCCATATAAAATACCTATTTTTTTCATAATTGATTTTTAAAAAAAAGAATGATTGTTGGAAAACGGCGTATAAATAAATTTAATAAACTCAATTTATTTTTTTCGTTTGAATTTACCAAATAATACTTGCCACCTTGTTTGGTTGTAACTGGTAATTATTAATTGACCAGGCAAACAGCATGTTGAAAATTGCCATCACTAAAAGTTCCCGCTCTTTGCTTATTTTTGAAGCTATGCCACATAGGAAAACTACCGGGGTTATTGCTGAACACCATGTTATTAAATCAGCTTTTTTAAAAAGAGAGGTGAAGGTAGATTGTTATTTGCCGATGGAGGCAGGTTCATTTACTGAAATTAGTTTGTTATTAATTAATGATGGGCAAGACCTTGTTACAATGCATTTTCAACACTTGCTCAAGGAGCTGTATGATCACAATGAGATTACACCGTTAATGTGTGTTGGCTTGCATTGCGGGCACGATAGAAAGAATGAATATGCTACTGCAAAAATAGCAGATTATAAAGGCCGCGGAACAAAGGCTGCATTACATGATCAGTTTGTTTTTGAAGAACTGTTGCCCTTTCTTCGTACAAGGTATTCGATGTATTCTTTTAAAGAAAAATCTTATGCAGGTTTTTCATTGGGCGGATTGAGTGCATTGGATATTGTTTGGAATTATCCGCAGGAGTTTACAAAAGTGGGCGTGTTCAGTGGCTCACTATGGTGGAGAGATAAGGACCAGGATGCGGATGATTTTGATGAATCAAAAAACCGCATCATGCACCGGCAGATACGGGAAGGAAAGTATGCTTCCTGGTTAAAATTTTTTTTTGAAGTGGGCACACAGGATGAAACAGCAGACCGTAATAACAACGGCATTATTGACGCTATTGATGACACTATTAGTTTGATTGATGAATTAATAAAGAAAGGGTATAGCCAGAAAAGTATTACCTACCTGGAACTACAGGATGGAAGACACGATGTACCTACCTGGGCAAGAGCGTTACCTGTTTTTTTATTATGGGGGTGGGGGAAGCAAGTTATAAGTGATGAGTCATGAATTATCAGTTGTAATGCCGGGGCTTTAATGCTTTCGGTATTTAAAGGAACAGGGGCAAAAGACATCAGGAATTTAAAAGCAAAACCTTCACTGTAATGAGGTGAAGGCTTTACTTTTAAAGCTATTTAATTTCTTTATAAAAAGTCTTGAGGTTGAAAGCCTTATAACTCATCATTTTTAACTCATAACTATTTTAAACGCTCATCTCTGTAAAATATTTATGAAAATACGGAATGGTTTCTATCCCTTTATAATAGTTTTCCAGGTTAAATTTTTCGTTGGGGCTATGCAGGTTATCACTGTCTAAACCAAAGCCCATAAATACTATTTTGATGCCCAACTCTTTTTCAAACAAAGCACAAATGGGGATGCTTCCACCACCACGTACAGGAATCGGTTTTTTACCAAATGTTGTTTCTATGGCTTTGGCTGCGGCCAGGTAAGCGGTGCTGGTGATGGGGGTCATGTAAGGTTCGCCGCCGTGGTGTTCAAAGGCACTAACGGTAACGGTGGGTGGCGCAATTTTTTTAAAATGCTCCAGCAACATCGCTGTAATTTTTTCTGACGATTGATTGGGTACCAAACGGGTTGAAATTTTTGCGGTAGCCTTGCCGGGTAACACTGTTTTTGCACCTTCGCCCTGGTAACCACCCCAAATGCCGTTCAGCTCTAAGGTTGGCCGGAGGCCTGTTCTTTCAATCGTACTGTACCCCTTTTCACCCCATAATTCCTTTATCCCCAAATCATCTTTATATTCTTTTTCATTAAAGGGTGCTTCTGCCATTAATTTTCTTTCTTCCAAAGTAGCATCAACAACATCATCATAAAAACCAGGTATGGTAATATGGTTGTTTTCATCATGGCAACTGGCAATCATTTTAGCCAATATAGTTATAGGGTTGGCAACAGCGCCACCGTATACTCCACTGTGCAGGTCGCGGTTAGGGCCTGTTACTGTCACTTCAATATAACTCAAACCACGTACACCTATGTCAATGCTGGGTGTATCCAGACTAATCATGGAAGTGTCACTTATCAAAATTACATCTGCCTTTAATACATCTTTGTGGGTAGCAACAAATTTACCCAGGCTTGGAGAGCCAACTTCTTCTTCACCTTCAATACAAAATTTAATATTATTGCCAAGGGTGTTGGTTTTTATCAATGTTTCCAGTGCCTTTACGTGCATGTATACTTGTCCTTTATCATCACAACTTCCACGGGCAAAAATTTTACCATCAATAATTACCGGGTCAAAAGGCCCGCTCTTCCATAGTTCCAGCGGCTCGGCGGGCTGTACATCGTAATGGCCATATACCAGTACCGTTGGTTTATTGGAATCAATTATTTTTTCTGCATAAATAATTGGATGGCCTTCCGTAGGATAAATTTCCACTTTGTCAACACCAGCTTCCAGTAAGCGATGCTTCAATACTTCTGCACATTGTACCATATCGGCTTTATTCTCTGCTTTTGCACTGATGCTTGGAATGCGCAACAGCTCCAGCAACTCATTTAAAAACCGATCCTTATTTTTATCCTGGTACTCTTTCCAAACTTGCATAACAATGATATAATTTAGGTAAAAGATATTTTTTATAAAAACGAAAGTAAGTTTTATAGCATTTGAAAATGCATTGTGTAAAACAAAAAGAATTGGTAATAAAAATAAAATCAACGTAAAACAACATTACAACCACTATATTCGTTTTCACGATTGCATTTCCAATTTATCAGCCTTTGCTATAGTTGCCTCATTCAGCAGGCTTCTATTGCAAAGGCTGAGCCAATTCAGGCATCACTGGTTTTTCGATGAATACTTTACATGCAGTGCATGTTATCATATTTCCATGCAAAAATACCCGCTAATAAAAGCGGGTATAAAAATAAATGTTGCCATTTAGCGATTAATCTTTTTTATTTTAAATACTATTGAATCTTTCTGAAACCGTTTTCCAGTTCAGCAACTTCCAAAAGCAAGTAATATAATCAGCCCGGCGATTTTGATATTTCAGGTAATACGCATGTTCCCATACATCCAAACCCATTAAAGGAAAACCTTTTACTTCTGCAATATCCATTAAAGGGTTATCCTGATTGGGGGTGGAAATGATGGATAATTTTTTATCTGCTGTGGATATCAACCAGGCCCAGCCACTGCCAAACCTTGTGGCGGCGGCTGTTGTAAATTGCTTCTTCATTTCATCCATTGAGCCAAAGCTTGCATTAATGGCCGCTAATAGTTTGGCATCTGGCTGCGTATTGGCATCAGCCGATAATAACTTCCAGAACATTTCATGATTGTAATGACCACCGGCGTTGTTGCGCATTTTTACAGAATATTTAGAAATTTTAACCAGCACATCTTCCAATGGTTTTGTGGTATCAACACCTTCTGCCACGGCGGCTTCTTTTACATTCTTACTGTATGCGGCGGCATGTTTGTTGTAATGAATGTCCATGGTTAAGGTATCAATTAGGGGTTCCAATGCATTGTAAGCATACGGCAATGGTTGCTGATCAAAACTCGTTTTTAATGGAGACAGAATGCCTTCAGCCTTTATTTTTCCTGAGGCTGCCATTGCGCCCAATGAGGGTAGTGTTATTAATGTTCCGATACCTGCCAGGGCAGATTGTCCGATAAAATTTCTACGGGATGATTGTTTCATGATAAATAATTTATTGTATGAATTTAGCTAAACTATTGTTTGCGGTTTAATTTATTAATAACGGGGTTAAAAAATAAGCGGATATTTTTAAAAATCCAGAAATAAAATTCTTTATTAAATAAGGCAGAGTCGTGCATGGCTTTATAAGTTAAAAACATTCCCAGCGGTGTTAAAACCAGTACAGCCAGCCACATGCCAACTAATGGGGTAGTCATATTTTCTTTTACAAATTTCTCGCCAAACATATTCAGCAGGTGAAAAATAAGAAAGAAAAGTATCGCCACTACCAGTGGCATGCCCAATCCACCTTTGCGTATAATGGAACCAAGTGGAGCCCCTATAAAAAATAGCACAAGGCATGCCAGTGACAAAGAAAATTTCCGGTGCCATTCAATTAACCCAACCTTTATTCCATCCCGTTTTGAATCCATATCGTTGCCAACAATCTGGTAACTGTTTTTTAAGGAGTATGCTATAGTCAGGGCACCCTCGTACACTTTAATTTTTACCGAGTCTGGCAGGGTTGCTAAAACAAAGGATGTATCCACTTTTACAGCCGGTGCTCTTTTCCAGATATCATCCCGCAGATTTACATAGTGTAACTGGTTATTGACTTCCCTATTTAATTTTGTGCCAAGGCTGTCTTTTTGTTTTCGAATACTGTCAATTGTTCTGTCGAGCAAACGAATACTGAGCATTTTATAATCATTTTTAAAAACGGTATCGGAGGTATTCATCATTTGCAGGGAAGAAATATCAAACAATTTTTTGTACTCTTTAAATCCCATGCGGATAAATTCCGTACTGGTATCCATTGAGTTGCCACGCTCCTGGTATCTATTGCCATTTTGCAGTGTAAACTCAAGGTATCTTTTATCGGCAGATAATTTCATTGTTCCCTTTTCTGCAATGATACTGTTGTCTTGTAACTGGCTCTGCTGTTCATATATTACTACATTGTGTATGGTTTTTCCATCCGCATCTTTTTTACCTATTTTTATTGCATAGCCGGGAATGTGCTTGTAAAAAGTACCAGGTTTTAAATCAAGTGCCGGCTTTTTAAAGGCAATATCATAATAAATAGTTTTAAATTTTAAGTTGGCATACGGAATAACATAGTTTGCAAATAGAAACGTAATACCGCAAAGCAAAAGAGCCACCCATATTAAAGGCCGCATAAAACGCAACAAAGAAATGCCCGCAGATTTTATGGCTACCAGTTCAAAACTTTCACCCAGATTGCCAAAAGTCATGATAGAAGAAATGAGTATGGCGATGGGCATTGTAAGGGTAAGCAACGAAGCGCTGGCATACCATAAAAACTGTCCGATTGTAAAAAGGTCAAGATCTTTACCCACCAGGTCGTCAATATATTTCCATAAGCTTTGCATCATCAGTACAAAAAAAGTGATGAAGAACGTTACAATAAACGGTCCTGCAAATGACCTGATAATGAGTTTGTCTAATTTTTTTATCATCCCAATCCGCCGGCAGGCGAAGCTTTAATAAGTTATTTGTACCTTGACCATCCTGATGATGAACGAAACAAAAATAACGCTTTCTGCCAAGGAACTTGAATTGGTTTGCAACACCGAATGGATTTTAACTAAACATAACATTATTCAAAAAGTAATGGTACTTTTTAGCCAGGCATTGGCAGGGATGCAACAGCAAATAATTGATCAAAAAAATAATTTGCCTGCAGCAATATTCTTAAAAGATCCAAAAATTTCAAAAGGCGAAAACTATAAAAGCCTTCCTTATGTGATGCTGGATTATCCACGTTATTTTGAAAAGGAAAATACACTGGCAATACGTACTTTTTTTTGGTGGGGTAATTTTTTCAGCATTAACCTTCAATTGGCTGGAAAATATAGAACACAGGCTGTACCTAACTTACAGGCAAATTTTTTAATGCTTCAGCAAAATAATTATTGGATATGTATCAACAACAAACCGTGGGAACATTCTTTTGAGGAAGATAATTTTTTACCCATTCAGCAACTTACCAGGGATCAGTTTACCACGATACTTAAGAGGGAATCATTTATAAAAATAAGCAAAAAGCAATCACTACAGCATTGGGATACTGCATTACTTTTCATTGAGCAATCTTTTGAAGAAATGTTGAAGTTGCTGGAAAATTAATTACCTAACCTGTGAAAAAGATCTTTTACCTGATACTCCCATAACTGGCTCTGATCTTTAAGATCTTTCTTCTCTGCAAAGTCTTTAATAATCAAAATTGTTTGGTTGGTAACTTCTGATTTTTCAATGCTGAATTCAAAATACTCGCTCTTGGGCATGTGCAACCAATGAAAACGGATATATTTATTTTCTTCGCCTTCCATTAATTCGGCTTGTTCATCTTCAGCGCCATTCCACGAAAAACTAAATATTCCATCCCGCTCATCTACCTTGTCAGCAAACCATTCCTGCAATCCGGCAGGGGTACTTAAAAATTCATACAAAATACCGGGAGAGCATCTAACCGGGTATTCTAACGTATATAATGCTTTCTTACTCATCCAATTTTTTTAAATCTGCTTTGTATAACTGCAATAATAACAAAATAAATGAGGTAATTAGATAATTTCTTAACTATTTTTTGTTACTAAATTATTAGTGCAGGTTTAAACAGCAAATTCATACAGAAAAAAAATGCGCTTTTCACAAATTCTTTTTGGTAACATATTACAAATACCATAAATTACGTTTAACAAAATATGTTCTTTTAAAACGTTCTGTATTTTAACTTTTAACCACCTAAAACAATCTGTACTATGAGTATGCGTCAGCTCAAAATCACGAAATCGATTACGAATCGTGAAAGCCAGAGTTTAGAAAAATATTTGCAGGAAATAGGAAGGGTAGCATTAATAAGCCCCGAAGAAGAAGTAAAGCTGGCTATCAGAATAAAGCAGGGAGATCATGCCGCACTTGAAAAATTAACCAAGGCCAATCTGCGTTTTGTGGTATCTGTTGCCAAACAATATCAAAACCAAGGTCTTACTTTACCAGATGTAATCAATGAAGGTAATCTTGGGTTAATTAAAGCAGCTCAACGTTTTGATGAAACCCGTGGATTTAAATTTATATCGTATGCGGTATGGTGGATAAGGCAAAGTATTTTACAGGCACTTGCAGAGCAATCCAGGATTGTACGCCTGCCATTAAATAAAGTGGGGCTTACCAACCGAATCAGCAAGGCCTTTTCCCAATTAGAACAGGAATATGAAAGAGAACCAACGGCAGAAGAACTGGCGCTGTTGCTGGATTTGGAAACAGAAGAAGTAGCGGCCTCACTGAATGCCTCGGTAAGGCACGTAAGTATGGACCAGCCCTTTGGAGATGGAGATGAAAGTTCGTTAATGGATGTACTCGAAAATCCCAATGCAGAAAGTACAGACATGCACATGGCCTTTAGAGTTTCGCTGGCTACAGAAATAGACCGGTCTTTAAGTACCTTAACCGAAAGGCAAAAAGATGTGATCCGTTTTTTCTTTGGTATTGGGGTAGACCATGCATTAAGCCTGGAAGATATAGGAGCACGATTTCATTTAACCAGGGAAAGAGTTAGACAGATAAAAGATAAAGCCATCACCAAATTACAGGTAACTTCGCGTTGTAACCTGTTGCGTACTTACCTGGGAGAATAAAATTTTCATACATTTACACATCATTAGTGAACTTTTGGGTTCACTTTTTTTATATTAAAACGTTCATAAATAAATACAAAAAGATGTTTAATTCTCTTAGTGAAAAGTTGGAAAGTGCCCTTAAAAATATTAAAGGCCAGGGAAGAATTACTGAACTTAATATTGCCAATACCGTAAAGGAAATTCGCAGGGCATTGGTAGATGCGGACGTAAATTATAAAATTGCAAAAGAATTTACAGACAGCATCAAAGAAAAAGCGCTGGGCGAAAAAGTATTAACTGCTGTAAGTCCGGGCCAGTTAATGGTAAAGATTGTACAGGATCAGTTAACCGAATTAATGGGCGGTACCGAAAGCGAATTCAACATCAGTGGTAACCCCGCTATTATTTTAATTGCAGGATTGCAGGGTAGTGGTAAAACAACTTTTAGCGGTAAATTAGCGCTCTATCTAAAAACTAAAAAAGGTAAATCGCCCTTGCTGGTAGCAGCCGATATTTACAGGCCTGCGGCCATTGATCAACTGGAGGTGCTGGGCGGGCAAATTGGAGTAGATGTATTTAGTGAACGGGAAAATAAAGATGCGGTAAGTATTATACAAAATGCCCTCAAAGAAGCCAGAGCAAAAAATAAAAATGTAGTTATTATTGATACGGCCGGACGCTTGGCCGTAGACGAAGTAATGATGAACGAGGTGGCCAATATTAAGGCAGCGTTTAATCCTCAGGAAATTTTATTTGTTGTAGACAGTATGACCGGCCAGGATGCTGTAAATACAGCGGCAGCCTTTAATGAACGCCTTGATTTTAGCGGAGTGGTTTTAACCAAGTTAGATGGCGATACAAGAGGTGGTGCCGCATTGTCTATTAAATATACCGTAAATAAGCCAATTAAGTTTGCCAGCAATGGTGAAAAGATGGACGCACTCGATGTGTTTTATCCCGAAAGGATGGCACAGCGTATCTTAGGCATGGGAGATATTGTAAGCCTTGTTGAAAAAGCACAGGAACAATTTGATGCAGTGGAAGCTGCCAAACTGGAAAAAAAGATTCGAAAAAATCAATTTGATTTTGAAGATTTTAAAACCCAGTTGCAGCAGATTAAAAAGATGGGTAACCTGAAAGACCTGATGGGGATGATACCCGGTGTGGGTAAACAAATAAAAGATGTAGATATTAATGATGACGCTTTTAAAGGTATTGAAGCGATGATAAACTCAATGACTTTGCAGGAACGCCGTAACCCGGATATTATAAATCCTAACCGTAAATTACGCATTGCCAAAGGCAGTGGAAAAGACATTGCAGAACTGAACCAGTTTTTAAAACAATTTGAGCAAATGAAGGGCATGATGAAAATGATGAACAAAATGCCGATGGGTAAAATGCCTGGCATGGGAAAAAGGTAAAGTTATTGTGAACAATATTTTAAAGCCAGTTTGCTGCAGCGGGTTGGCTTTTTTTAGATGGTTTTGTGTTCTATTTTCTGCTGAAATTATAGTAATATTTTTTCAATTATTATTATTGATAGCACGTGAACATTTTTGTTACAAAAACATTTTCTTTTTTTAAAATCAGATGTATACTAAATTTTATTTTAAGAAAAAAACTAAAAAATAAATCCTTGAAAAAGAATTTTATTTTTTAGATCTGAAAATTGTGGCTCTAACAATTCTATATGTATAAAACCTCCGGATAAGTTATTATTATTTTTATAATCAACCTGGCAACAAATAAATTGTCATCAGGATGAACAATAAAATCACAGTCATGTAGTTAATGATAAATAAATACAGCCAAAAGGGTTAATCAGTACAAATACTATTTATTTGGGGGAAAAAGTATATAACTTTTGGTCATAGAAAATAGATGGAATTATTAATACCGCTATGTTACATAATTCATATTCAAAGCAATAGTTTGTTTATTATTCCTTTTTTCACTTTTAAAGTGACTCTATGAAAAAATTTTTATCCTTTTTGTGTTTACTTTTTTTTGTACATCTGGCCAAAGCCCAAATTACCACTTCCGTTTTAAAAGCCAATTTCGGCATTGAAGGAGACCTAAAGAGCAACTATTTTAATTTAGCCCCATTTCCCGGAGAAGATGACTGGTTTAACAATGGCGATGCCGGGTTAGGAGAATTTGTAATTGATACTACTGGTGCTGCTGCTATTGTTGCGGGCTATACTACCCTCCTTTCTACTACTACCAGTTCTTTAACAAGGGGAATGAGACAGATAATTTATAGCGTTGTTAATAATAAATTGTTAATGGATGCAAATTTTACAAGAGACTATCATGGAAATGATTCAACTGTATTTGCATCAGGCAGTAACAAAAATGGTATGTCCGCTGCGTTGTGGAATCCCTCAATTCAAAGTATTCCTAATAAAAATGACATATTGGATGCTTTTACACATGTTAGACGGGACGGCCCTAATCCTTCCGATTCTTTATGGATGTTTGGAGGTCTTTCCATAGAAAATACCACAGGTAACCGGTATTTTGATTTTGAATTATTTCAGACAAATTTTTCATACAATGCCAACTCACAAACTTTCTCGGGTTATGGTTCTGATGCTGGTCATAGATCATGGGTATTTGATGCAGCAGGTAATATTGTTACTCCCGGCGATATAATTTTTACTGCAGAATTTAGCAGTTCCGGTTTAACGCTTATTGAGGCAAGGATATGGATAAATAGCGCTTCTTTAAGCATTGTTCCAAATGCTTTTAGTTGGGGTGGAGCTTTTAACGGTGATGGTGCCGGAGCCGTATTTGGATATGCTAATATTTTACCAAAAACAGCAGGCGCTTTTTATACGGGTATACAAAATAGTGCGCCTACCTGGGCTGGGCCATTTGCTTTGTTAAGAGGTGATAATGCTGTGGTTACAAACTATATAGCGGGGCAATTTATGGAGTTTTCTGTTAACCTAACCAAACTTGGCATAGACCCTGCATCTTACGGTAATGCCTGCGGAGCGCCCTTTAAAAGTGTGTTAATAAAATCAAGGTCATCTACTTCTTTTACTTCAGAACTAAAAGACTTTGTAGCACCGTTTCAATTGTTTAATTATAGCAACGTGAGGGCAACTTCGATGATAACTTATTTTTGTGGTAAAATGCCACCTACCATTATCCATGTAGTAAACCCTGTTTCTACCTCAATCTATACATGGTCAACTACTGATGGAAATATTATCTCGCCGGCAGAAAATGATTCAGTTACGGTAAATGCACCGGGCACTTATTATGTTACTCAGAAATTAAATGCTGCATGCGCTCCCTTAAGCAAGGATTCGTTAAGGATATTGTTTGATTCGTCTTGTTTGATTTTAAACACAGGCATTACAAAATTTACAGTAACAAAAAACAATGGTAATGCTGTTATAGCCTGGCAGGCCAGCAACAATGAATTAGCATTGAAATATGTAGTAGAATACAATAATTACGACCTGGTTTTTCATGAAATGGCTAACCTGCCTGCAATACAAAAAACTGGGATGGCAGAGTACGTTTTTAGTGAACCAACGCAAAGCCTTCGCAAAGTTTTTTACAGAATAAAAATTATTCAAAAAAATAATGCCATAAAATACAGTAACACCATTTCAGTAAACTCAGAAAAGGCAACGAAAAAAAATACATTGATATTTCCTAATCCTGTGCAGGGTGAAGCTTTCCTGTCGATAGAATCATCCGGCAAAACAATGGTAACCATTTATTTATCTGATATGACCGGACGCCTTATCAGCACTTTAAAACTGCCGGTAAAGCAGGGTAACAACCTGTTGTCGCTTCATGAATTAACCAGGCAAACAGGCATGTATCTAGTTAGAGTTAAAAGTATTGATGGCGAAACCACACAGCAGTTAGTTATAAAAAAATAATTTACACTACTCATTTTAACCCGATTTTTATTGCTTTTTATACAAATACCAGTCAATAACTTTTGGTATTTGTATGGATATTTTTTTATAAAGTCAAAGTAAGAATGATT
>NZ_JACMOO010000217.1 GCF_014377975.1 Ferruginibacter sp. | reverse complement strand
GAGCCCCAGTGGATGCTTGACTGGCGTTTAGAAGCATTTAGGCATTGGGAGACCCTTACGGAACCCAAATGGCCGAATGTAAAATATCCCCCAGTAAATTACCAAGACATTATTTATTATGCTGCACCAAAACAGAAAAAAATACTCAACAGCCTAGATGAAGTAGATCCTGAACTAGTGGAAACGTTCAAAAAATTAGGTATTTCAATAACAGAACAAAAACGATTAACAAATGTTGCCGTTGATATTGTAATTGACAGTTTATCTGTGATAACTACTTTCAAAGAAGAGTTATCCAAATTAGGAATTATCTTTTGCTCATTTGGCGATGCCGTAAAAGAATATCCCGAACTAATAAAAAAATACATGGGGATGGTTATTCCCTCTACTGATAATTTTTATGCGGCTCTTAATTCTGCAGTGTTTACTGATGGTTCGTTTTGTTATATTCCAAAAGGCGTTCGATGCCCGATGGAATTGTCCACTTATTTCCGGATCAATGCCGAGGGATCAGGTCAGTTTGAAAGAACATTAATTGTAGCCGAAGCAGGCAGCTATGTTAGCTATTTGGAAGGATGCACTGCTCCCATAAGAGATGAAAATCAATTGCATGCCGCAGTGGTTGAACTTATAGCCTTTGACGATGCTCAAATTAAATATTCCACTATTCAAAACTGGTATCCTGGTGATAAAGACGGCAAAGGCGGCATCTATAACTTTGTAACCAAAAGAGGATTGTGTGCAGGTGTACGATCAAAAATAAGTTGGACACAAGTTGAAGCAGGCTCTGCCATTACCTGGAAGTATCCCAGTTGCATTTTAAAAGGCGACTATTCAATGGGTGAATTCTATTCTGTTGCAGTTACAAATAATTTACAGCAAGCGGATACAGGAACTAAGATGTGGCACATTGGTAAAAACACGAGCAGTACCATTATTTCCAAAGGTATCTCAGCAGGCAAAAGTAATAACTCGTACAGAGGTCTGGTTAAAGTAGGGAAAAATGCGGAAAATGCTAAGAATTTTTCACAATGTGATTCTTTATTAATGGGAGATAAATGTGGTGCGCATACTTTCCCTTATCTCGAAATTGATAATGATACCGCACAAATTGAACACGAAGCCACAACATCAAAAGTAGGTGAAGACCAACTTTATTACTGTATGCAAAGAGGATTAAAAATGGAGGATGCCATAAATCTTATTGTTAATGGTTATTGCAAAGATGTGTTTAAAGAATTACCAATGGAATTTGCAGTGGAAGCACAAAAATTGCTTTCTGTAAGTTTAGAGGGTAGTGTAGGATAAAATAATAATTAGATAAAAACAGAACTTATGTTAACGATAAAAAATTTACACGCAGAAATTGAAGGAAAAAAAATATTGAATGGCATCAACCTTCAAATAAATGCTGGCGAAGTACACGCTATAATGGGGCCAAACGGAAGCGGCAAAAGTACACTGGCACACGTTTTAGCAGGTCGGGAAGGTTATGAAATCACAGAAGGTAGTATTACCTATATGGGAAAAGACCTTCTCGAATTATCAATTGATGAACGTGCCAAGGAAGGTATATTTCAGGCATTTCAATACCCAATAGAAATACCAGGCGTAAGTACGGCAAATTTTCTTAAACACACCATTAATGCCGTTAGAAAACATCAGAAAAAGACTGATTTGAGTGCAATAGAAATGCTGAAATATATTAAAGAGAAGGTAAAATTAGTGGAGATGGAAGATGGTTTTTTAAGCCGAGCGTTAAATCAAGGGTTTTCGGGCGGAGAAAAAAAACGTAATGAAATTTTACAGATGGCTGTATTAGAACCAAGACTTGCCGTATTGGATGAAACGGATTCGGGGCTTGATATTGACGCGCTAAAAATAGTTGCTAACGGTGTTAATCAATTAAAAACAAAGGACAATGCTTTTATAGTAATTACACACTATCAACGTTTACTCGATTACATTATTCCCGATTTTGTTCATGTGTTATATAATGGACAAATAGTTAAATCAGGTGTCAAAAATTTAGCATTACAG
>NZ_JACMOO010000216.1 GCF_014377975.1 Ferruginibacter sp. | reverse complement strand
TTATTGACCAATAACTGTGGTAAGATAATGTTAGCGTTGTTGATATTATCTTTAAAATATTGAGCAATTACTCTGCGCTTTTGATTATCTGCTTCCATCCGTTCTAGCTTTACCCTCAGTACAGCAGCCTGTATTTCATCGAGCCTTGAGTTTAAGCCATGGTACTCATTACGATATTTAACCTGTGAACCATAGTTGGCAATTGTTCTTACCATTGTTGCCAATTCATCATCATTGGTAGTTACTGCACCTGCATCTCCTAAAGCGCCTAAGTTTTTGCCGGGATAAAAACTATGCCCTGCTGCATGGCCAATATTGCCTGATATTTTTATTTTGCCGTCAGCAGCCACATATTCTGCCCCCTGTGATTGAGCAGCATCTTCAATCAACTTCAGGTTATATTTGGTTACCAGTATTTCTATTTCGGGGTGCATGGCAATCTGCCCGTATAAATGCACCATCATGATAGCCCTCGTGCGATTGGTTATTTTTTCTTCTATCAAAAATGGATTGATATTGTAACTATTGATATCGGGTTCAACCAGCACCGGAACCAGGCGGTTATCGGTAATGGCAAGTATAGAGGCAATATAAGTATTGGCTGGAACAATAATTTCATCGCCTTCTTTCATCAGCCCCATTTCTATCCAGGCTTTTAAAATCAACCTGAGTGCATCTAAACCGTTGGCCACGCCGATACAATGTTTAGCACCGCAATAGGCCGCATATTCTTTTTCAAATTGTTTGGTTTCTTCTCCCAATAAATACCAGCCGGATTGCACCGCCCTTTGTATTGCCTGCGATAAGGCAGGTTCAAAGGATTGGTTGATGGCTTGCAGGTCAAGAAATTTTATCAAAGTTCGAATTTTATAAGTTAATTTAAAATATCTCCAATTTGCAATAACCTGTCACATTCAACTATCAAAACCCCATCGGCAGTTGCAATAATATATTTCCCATCAATTGTCTTATTAAGAACTTCCCCATTTACATTGCCTGAAAGGCTTGACTTTATCCTAATTTTTTCATCCTTTAGGAAACAATATGCATTTGGGTAAGGATCCGATAATGCTCTGACGAAATTGTGCAAATACCTGGTTTTATTGTTAAAATCAATTTTACTATCCTCTGGTAATCTTTTTGGCGCCCAAATTATTTCACCTATTTGTTTCTTGGGGTATAAGGTATTTGTTCGTAATTGATTTAAGACAGTAATGAGTAAACTATTGGAAAGATTGATTAGCTTTTCTTTAATTGAATTGATATCATCAGTGTTTTTAACTTCAACAAAATCCTGCAAAAGCACGCTTCCAGCATCAACTTCTTCTGCCATTAAATGAACTGTTGTTCCCTGGAAAGGTTCATCATTCAGAAGAGCTGCGCTAATTGGATGATAACCCCGGTATTTAGGAATGGCACCAGTATGTATATTTATTGGAGTCTTTACCAGTGACAAAATTTCCTTTGGTAAAATAAAAGGAAATGAAACGCTTACATAACTGTCAGCATCCAATTTTTGTATAAATTGTATTATTTCGAAAATGCTATTTTTAAAGTTTCTTAATTGTAAAACAGGAATCCCTTTTCCCTTCGCAATTAATAAAACTTCAGGAGCTATAATATCTTGATAAGAAATAATTGCAGCAGGAATAATATCATCATTTAAAAGATTTCTCAAGATGTAAGAACCTATTTCTTTCCCCCCAAAAAAAACAAATTTCATCGTTTTAAGATTTTATAAATGAAGCTATAACCTGAACGAAATAATCAAAATCTGTGTATCTTAAGTTTTGATGCACCGGGATAAAAAAAGAGGACTCACCATAAAAAATACTGCATTGAATACCATGTGCATACAGGTGTTCTTTTAATGGAGGTAAATAAATGCCGGCATCTTTTACCCTAAACATAAATACACCGGGCGCTATTCCATCGCTTAAAGCAAATCTTTCTTGAAACAAGTTTTTATCCAGCGAATTTTTCAGGTAGTTGTAATGGGCAATTCTTTTTTCAATGATGCTTTTTTCATCAACAATATAATGAGACAATACATTTTTAATGTACTGCAGTTTTTCATTGTTAAGTTTTGTTGTGTTGGAAAATGGTCTGTTCGCCGTTAACAACCCTCCCATTTGGAGTGGAAACATTTTAGGAAAACTATAGATGGCAAAATCACCGGTTACGCCGATTTCATTTCCCTCATCCGTTGAAAAAAAACTATGGCAGCAGTCTTCAATAATAGGAAGATTGTATGTTTGTAGTTTTTCTATTTGTTTATAAGGATATCCAAATTCATGGTTAACGAAAATGAGCTTTGTTTGATCAGTTATTTCTCTTGACCATTGGCAGAATTTTTCTATCTCTTTGGTAACACAGCCACTGATATAAAAATTGCCGGAGGAAGTAAAAATAGTTACCACATCTTCCGGCTGCAGATGATACTGCTGTAACGCTATGTTGATGGCTTTTCTTCCATCTGCGACATACGTAAAAGAACGTTCCTTAAAACGGTTTGCGAAATAATCATC
>NZ_JACMOO010000215.1 GCF_014377975.1 Ferruginibacter sp. | reverse complement strand
GTTATCTTTTTATCTATGCCGGCACGCTTTACCCATGCTTTTAAAGTTTTGTTTGTACCATTGGCAGATGGCAGTGCAAAAACTTTCGCTGTAGGGCTTCCAGCGACGCCTAGTAAAGTAATGGCTGTAGTGTTTAATGGGATGGATACAGTTACATTGTCTGCCTCCTGCTTGGCTCTCACAATCTCCATCATGCAACCATCCAGCTTTATTTTATTCCATGTTAATGCTTTAATATCAACAAAAGCCAAACCAGTAAAACAACTAAATAAGGCAGCCCTTCTTACTTCTTTGCTTTCTGTAGGGGTGGCAGCAAGTATTTTGAGTTCGTCAAGTGTCAATGTATCTTTTTTCCTCGCCCGACCTTTCACCTTCTTTTCTACAAAATCCAGCACATTGGTTTTCATCAACCCTTTACGATAAGCTTGTTTAAGCATTTTTTTAAATCGCTTGTAGTAAGAGCTTGCACCTTCGCCGGTACTTCTACTTTGCAGGTAGTCAATAAAATCTTCTATCAATAGGGCTGTAATATTTCCAAACGTCAACCCCGTTTTTTTGTCAATTTTCAAAAAGTCAATAAACCTATTCAACACATTTTGGATGATACGTTTATCTTTCTTGGCATAGGTATCTACATAGGATTGCATCCAATCTACAATAACTGTTTTTTTTCCAGCTTCATTATCCATGTTGTAATTGTTACGTTCAAGATCAACCGCCCTAGCTAATCGTATAGCTTCCGCTTGCTGCAAAAGTTCCTTATTGTTTTCTCTGTCTAGTTGATTTGAAGGTTTAGCTAACTGTAAGTGCGCTAATCTTTCATAAACTCTTTTACCATCGTGGTAAATATCCAGCATTAAAGTAGTTGTACCGTTTGCATTTTTTCGCTTTTTTATAGTTACACCCATTTTACTTTGGTTTGATTTTCTTTTCTTAAAGGTATGAAATTTTTTATTCCATTGGTACACGTGTACCAGCGATGTACCAGAAATTGAGAAAAGAAGGGATATTTAAAAGAAGTGAAAAGAATGAGCCAACGCTCAAAGTCTTGCTAGTGGCTCGTTTATAGGCACAAAAAAACCAGCTAAAAAGCTGGCTTTGTACCACGTACGGGACTCGAACCCGTGATTCCTCCGTGAAAGGGAGGCGTCTTAACCTCTTGACCAACGCGGCTTATTGCTAAAGGACGGCAAAGATAATGAGTGAAGGTTTTTCAGCCAAATATTTTAGAAAATAAAGGCAAACTAAATTATTGCCTCGGCGGCTTATTCCCTGCCTAAAATATCAGGTCTTCTTTCTTCTGTTCGCTGAATGGCCTGTTCGTACCGCCACTGCTCAATTTTAGCATGGTTGCCACTTAATAAAATATCCGGTACCTTCCAGGTTCTGAATTCAACGGGCCTGGTATAAACAGGTGGTGCCAATAAATTATCCTGGAAAGAATCTGTTAAGGCAGAGGTTTCATCATTGAGCACACCCGGTAATAAACGCCCAATTGCATCCGCCAAAACAGCAGCGGCCAGCTCACCACCGCTCAGTACATAATCACCGATAGAAATTTCCCTGGTAATAAAATGATCCCTCAATCTTTGATCAACGCCTTTGTAATGACCACAAATTAACAGCAGGTTCTTTTTTAATGAAAGCTGGTTGGCAGTTTGCTGGTTAAAGGTTTCACCATCCGGGGTTAAAAAAATTATTTCATCATAGATGGTATCTTTCTGGAGGCTTTCAATAGCGTTCACCAGCGGTTCTATCATCATAACCATACCTGCACCACCGCCAAAGGCATAATCATCCACCTGCGCCCTTGCATAGGTGGTATGGTCACGCAGGTTAATGCAGTTTACTTCCAGCAAACCCTTGTCCCTGGCCCGTTTCATAATAGAATGCGCAAACGGGCTATCCAGCAAAGCCGGCACTACAGAAATAATATCAATTTTCATGTTGTAAAATTAAGTGGCCAAAAAATAACCAGGTGTATGCCAATGATAAAAATGAAGAAAAGAATTCCCAATTATTGCAGGCCAATTCGTGTAATCCGTAGAAATTAGTGTAATAAAAAATCAGAAGTCCATAAAACCATCAATTTCCCTTTTGTCTTTTTTGGTAGGTCTTCCCTGTTTGCTCATGCGTTTACCGGTATTAAAAGTAGCAGCCTGAAATTGAATCCTGTCTAATTCATCTGCAGGCGTAATATCACTGTAATAAGTAATAGCCTCGCTGTATTGAACCCTGTGATCCAATAAGCCCACTACTTTTATCACCCATCTTTTTGCTTCTGTTTTCACTTCATATTCATCACCCACATTCACAGTTTTAGATGCCTTTACATTATCACCGTTTAGCTTCACCTTGCTTTTATCGCAGGCATCTGCTGCCTGGCTCCTGGTTTTAAAAAGCCGGATGGCCCACAAATATTTATCAATGCGGATTTTTTCTTTTTCCATGATACAAAATTAAGTGCTTTGTTGGTTTCATGGAAAGAACACAACGGAAAAATAAAGTGTACAAACGGAAATTATATCTTTTTGTTCTTTGTTCGCTTCGTGTAAAAATATTTCACGCAAAGAGAATGACGGGAAAAACAAAGTGCACAAACGCAAATTGTAATTTTGTGTTCTTTGTATTCTTTGTTCGCTTTGTGTGAAACCTATTTCAAGCAAAGAACGGCAGGAAAAACAAAGTGCATAAACGGAAATTATAATTTTGTGTTCTTTGTATTCCTTGTTCGCTTTGTGTGAAATGAGTTTTATGTTTTTGTGGCTTAGTGGTTGGCTTTTACCTTAATTTAGTTTTCTAAAATTATTCAATATGGATTTTAAAAGAATTTTTCACTGCGTGCTATTCTTTATTGTGGCAGTGCAATGTGTAACTGCACAGTATAAAATAGAAACACAGTTTACCCCTGATGGCAACAGTTATTACCAAAAACAAAATGGTGGCATTGCCAAAGTGAATATTAAAACCGGGCAGTCAAATATAATCGTCTCAGCAGCGCAGCTAACACCTTCAGAAGCACCTGCATTGTTAATAGCCTCTTTTGCATTTAGCGCAGACAACAGTAAACTGATGGTGTTTACCAACACTGCAAAAGTTTGGCGCTACAATACCCGTGGTGATTACTGGGTGCTGGATATTGCCACCAATAAATTAACGCAATTAGGCAAAGACAAACCGTCGCAAACACTGATGTACGCTAAGTTTTCGCCCGATGGTAAAAAGGCCGGCTATGTAAGCGAACACAATTTATTTACAGAGGAGATTGCCACGGGAACAATTACGCAACTAACGGTGGGCGGTACACGCAAATTAATCAATGGTACATTCGACTGGGTGTATGAAGAAGAGTTTGGTTGCAGGGATGGCTGGCGTTGGAGCCCCGATGGAAAAAATATCGCTTTCTGGCAGGTGGATGCCAATAAGATAAGAGATTATTTTATGCTCAATACCACCGATTCCAATTATTCAAAAGTGATCCCGGTTGAATATCCAAAAGTAGGGGAGCCGCCATCACCGGTAAAGATTGGTGTGGTGGCTGCAACCGGCAGCAATATACAATGGATGGATATTGAAGGCGATCCTCAACAGCATTATCTTCCCAGGATGGAATGGGCCGATGCCGCTACGCTGGTAGTGCAACAACTGAACCGCAAACAACAGGAAAGTAAGCTGATGTATTGCAAAATAACAGACGGGCATACCCGCATTTTTTTTACGGAAAAGGAGAAGGCATGGATTGAAGTAAGAAGTTACTGGAACAACGATGACCCTTCCGGTTGGGATTGGATTAATAAAGGCAAAGGTTTTATCTGGGTTAGTGAGCATGATGGCTGGCGGCACATTTATTCTGTTAACCGGGATGGCAGCAAACAAACCTTACTCACCACCGGTAAATACGATATTGAATCAATAAAATGCATTGATGAAGCAGGCAATTATATTTATTTTATGGCATCACCCAACAATGCAACGCAACTCTATTTGTACAAAGTAAAAATGGATGGTAAAAGCGATGCCGTATTAGTGTCTCTCGCGGAATTAGTTGGTACACATAACTATACCATTTCACCCAATGCAAAATGGGCCAGCCATGCGTTTAGCAATTATAAAACAATGCCGGTAAAAGAATGGATATCATTGCCAAATCATAAAGCGGTAAATACAGCCACCAGCATTGCAACAACTATGGTGACCGATAATAGCAGCACGGTAAAATACATTACAGTTACAACCGAAGATAATGTTACACTGGATGCATGGATCAATTACCCTAAAAATTTTGACAGTACAAAAAAATATCCGGCAGTTTTTTATGTGTATGGCGAACCTGCTGCGGCCACCGTTGGTGACAGTTATGGTAACCACCAGAATTTTTTATACAATGGCGATATGAGTGAAGATGGTTACTTTCAAATAGCGGTGGATAACAGGGGAACACCATCATTAAAAGGTGCGGAATGGCGCAAATCTATTTATCGAAAAATAGGTACCATCAATGTACGGGATATGGCCATGGCAGCTACAAAAATCTTATCTAAAAATTATTTTGATAAGGAGCGTATTGCAGTGTGGGGCTGGAGTGGTGGCGGATCTTCAACACTAAATCTGATGTTTCAATACCCTGATATTTTTAAAACAGGTATTGCTATTGCTGCTGTGGGCAATCAATTGTTTTACGATAATATTTATCAGGAAAGATACATGGGACTGCCGCAGGAAAACAAGGAAGATTTCATCATCGGTTCACCCATTAGTTATGCAAAAAATTTAAAAGGAAACCTGTTGTACATCCACGGCACTGGTGACGACAATGTGCATTATAGTAACGCCGAGGTATTGCTGAATGAGCTGATAAAATACAATAAACAATTTCAATTTATGGCGTACCCCAATCGTACGCACAGCATCTCCGAAGGCGAGGGAACCCGTTTGCATCTCACAACTTTGTACACTGGTTATCTGCAAAAAAATTGTCCTCCTGGAGGAAGATAACAGGCATCATTTTTCAAAACAATAACGGAAGTCTTTGTTATAGCATATACCCGGTCAGATCAATACAACAGTTATTGGCCTGGCCGGTTTTAAATTGGGAGGTATATTGTACTATTGGCTATGTCGATTATTTATCAACTAAACCCATTTGTTAACCCACAGTTATTGATAAAAACGGTTTTAATTATTACAATACATTTAATAATTATTAGGTCGTGAAATCTTTTAAAAAAAATCGCAATGAAAAATTTATTTTATTATTTATTGCTGTTGGTAGCAATTGCTTGTGTTGGTGCAGGCTGTACCAGTACAACATATGTGGCACAAACGCCTGTTGACCAGCCTGTAACTTACCAGACTTTTTACGATAATTTATCGCCTTATGGAAACTGGATTGATTACCCTGGCTATGGCCATGTATGGAACCCCCGTGCTGAAATGAGCTTCAGACCTTATGCTTCAAACGGCCAATGGCGCTATAGCAATGATGGCTGGGCATGGCAATCCAATTACAATTGGGGTTGGGCACCCTTTCATTATGGCCGCTGGCTTTACGATGATAACTATGGCTGGTTGTGGGTGCCAGGCTATGATTGGTCGCCGGCCTGGGTAACCTGGGGCAGGGTAGATAATTATTATGCCTGGGCACCAATAACACCCGAAGTAAATATCGGGGTTCAATATAATAACTGGCGTCCGCATGGCGCTTACTGGAATGTGGTGCCAAGGGAACATATCGGTGACAGAAATATTACGAATGTGATAATTCAAAATAATAATACCACTATTATCAACAACAACAACACCAATATTACAAAAAACATTACCATCATTAACAATTACAATACCAGCCGCACCAATAATTATTATGCCAAAGGGCCGGATGTACATGAGGTAGAAAAATATACGAATCAACGGATTACCCCGGTATCCTTTAAAGAAGTGAACCAGTTTCATAAGCCCGCTCAGCAATCCAATGTGATGGAGATATATCGCCCGGTAGTTCAAAATCCCCATGCGCAAAATGAAGGACGAAACCTGCAGCACAATGATGCTGAACGGCCAGGTGATAATGGCAACCATTTACCGGTAAACCAGCAAAGCCAGGGAAACAATAATAATATAACGCATGATCAAAATATTCAGTCCCGGCCAAACAAACAAAAGCCGGATAATATACCTGCTGCTGTGAATGCAAATAATGCTCCCATAACGCTGCAAAAAAATAATAATATCAATAACAGCGATGTACAAAAACAGGATTTGCAACATAGGCAAAATCAGCCGGTAACACAACCGGTGCAAAATACATCACCGGTAGAGAATACACCGCAACCGCAGCGTGTAGATCAGTATCGTTTGCAGCCGCATAAGTTTAGAACAGTTGATCCGGTCCAAACGAGACCAATAAGGGAAGATAGTCAGGTGCCGTCAGTACAACCAAGCCAGCAAAGAAAAAATGTGCAGCAGTTGCCTGTACAAAGAGCACCACAGGGCAATAACAACAATCGCAACCAACGGCCAGGGGAAAGACAAAACTAAATTATAGTATCGATAAAAGCCGCCTTACCAATCGATGAGGCGGTTTTTTATTGAATCAATTTATCTGCTGAATATTTCGTGACCATTATTTTACATGCTATACATTTATGAATCCGGTATTTTGTAAATTTTTACGTCAGTTTAAATTGGGTTATCTAATAA
Source organism: Ferruginibacter sp. (assembly GCF_014377975.1). Taxonomy (GTDB): domain Bacteria; phylum Bacteroidota; class Bacteroidia; order Chitinophagales; family Chitinophagaceae; genus Ferruginibacter. The sequence continues at coordinate 30,454 of NZ_JACMOO010000215.1, read as the reverse complement.
ATATTTAATTATTACAGCCTTTTAGCAGGTGTTTGGAGTGAATAATTTTGGAGACAGAAACCTATTTATGATCGTCTGAAATATACATATAACGACAAAAATATTGTTACATTTTAATTGTAAGAAGTGATGTTAATTAAAAAGCCCATCTCACAGGAGACAGGCTTTTTAATATTATAAAGCAGTGGTTAACTGACTCTTGAAATTTTACTTTCTGCTGTTACAAATTACCTTACTTTAAAAGCATAATTCCAGTTAACATTCCCAAGATCATTTTTTAAATTACCGGTACCCACCGCAAAATTAATGGAGGTCAGTTTGCCGGATAATTCAACAGGAATAATATAATTTAACTGTACAAGGTAGGTGGTGTTATTAATGCCATTCACTTGCCCTGTACCCACTTTTTTTATACTTACAAGGGTATCTGTTATCTCCGCAATGGCGGGTCTGCTAACAGTACTAAACACATCAATGGACCTTGGTGCAAACCCACGTATGGAATCTTCGGCAGCCTGTATGGGTGATTGTGGCGGATTGGTAGTAACCTTTATCCAGTTACCGCTGGAAGTATAAAAAGTGGGTATTCCAAAAAATTTAAAGTTGATATTTCTTTTCCCAATTGCATTGTCATCCCCCTTTACATAAGCAAGCACAATTACAGTATCGCCTACATTGTATACTTTAGGTTTATTGGCACTGGCAATAGTATCATAAGTAAGCTGCTTTCTAAATTTATTATAGCCTGCAGGTAATGTACCGGCCGGTAAACCAGGAATGGAGGAAGAGTCTATCACAAAAGCTGCCAGCACCCTGTTGTTTAAAGAAAATGTTGTAGCAGCAGTATTGGCAGTATTGGCTGCAACATCAATAGCGTCATTATTTTTTGTACAGCTCACAATAGCAGTTGCAACTGCTATTGTAACTAGATATTTTTTTATAATTGATTTCATTTTTTTATTTTTTTGTAATTAATTAAACAGGTAACGTACGCCAATCTGCATTTGCCAGCGGCTGTCAATACCAAGGTTATCTCTGTAGCTGGTTGTTAGTGGTACCTGGTTAGCGTTGTCAAGATAAGGGAATGTAAATGCGGGTTTACCATCTGAGTTAATACCCACATACCGGATAGGTGAAGTATTGTTAAATAATTTTGTAACGCCCCATTGTTTATTCAACAGATTTCCAACGTTAAAAATATCCACGGTTAAACGCAAAGTATGCCTGGTTTTATCTTTCGTTATAAAAAAGAAATCCTGGGTTACGTTCATGTTTAATTTTTTAAAGTAAGGAGCTAAAGCACCGTTGCGCTCTGCATAGGTTCCTCTTTTCTTACTTAAATAAACATCCTGCGCAATAAAATTATTCAACTGGTTCCATATCTGGTCTGTTGATCTTGGGTCTGTAGCGCTTGATTTAACCAACACTATTTCTGACTGGGTTTTGGGAATATAAATAAGGTCATTATTACCGCCCGATCCATCATTATTGACGTCGCCGTTGTATGTATATGAACTTGTACCATTTGCCGCTGCTTCAAATGTAAACCCTACCGAAGTAGCAAAATATTTTGCATATTCTTTTCTGTAAGTACCGTAAGCAATTACCCTGTGAGGCTGATAAAAATTTGCATAGCCCAGTTCATTTGCATTGGGATCACCTTGTATTGGCCTGTCCCGCCAGTTGCTTTGTGCAATAGAACCTCCATCATTAACTGTTTTTGCTTTGGCGTACGTGTACGCTACACTACCGGTAAAATTCTTCAACGTTTTTTGTACCTGCAGGGTTAAGAAATATCCATACCCTTTATTTGAATTTTTCATTAAAATAGCATCACTTATATTGGGATTGCTAAGCGAATTACCCGAATAAATCTGCGCACTGCTGTAACGGATTCTGTTATCAGCGCCAACAAGTGCAGTACCGGATGCAGGCAGGTTTATATTCTGAAAATAAACTGCGTTGATATCTTTGTTGTAGGTTCCTTCTGCAGTAACCATCCAGTTGTCGGGTAATCTTCTGTCTACTGCAAGACTGGCTTTAAAATTTTGCGGATATTTAAAATTTTTATCTGTTACAGCAATATTATAACTGGTAGATAACAAACCGCCTTGTGGCCTGAATGCATTTACATCAGGAGAAAATGGCTGGTTGGCAGTGGCTCCATTGCCAAAAGAAAAAGAGCCAAACTGAACACCATTGTTACCTGCCTGGTTGCTGATCCATACAAAAGGCGGAGGGCCGCTGAATATTCCAAATCCGCCCCTGACCTGTGTTACTTTATCATTGTTTACATCCCAGTTAAAACCTACCCTTGGGCTCCATAAAATATTTGTTGGAGGTTTTTGCCCCACATCTACTTTAATACCATTTCTAAAACTCAGTGTTTTTAAACTATCGTTGGTAGTAAATTTATTTTCAAAAATGGGTAAGTCTGCCCGAAGACCGTAAGTAAGCGTAAAGTTTGATTTGATACGCCATTTATCCTGTGCAAAAAATCCTAACTCAACAGCTCCGATTGTAGCGAAGGGAAAACTGCCATCTTTGGTAGATGCATAAGAAAGACGGCGCAATGTAGCAGTGGGCGATCCTGGCTGTGTGGCTGACACAAAAGGATTATTAGCAGCAGTATAAAAATCTGCCAGGTTATTAAAACGAAAGAGCCCGTTGTAATTCGGCGCAAAACCATTCTCAAATTTCTTTACAAAATCCTGCGTGCCTAAAGTAATCTCATGAGCACCTTTGTACATGGTAAAAATATCTGAGAACTGAAAAATATTTGAATTGAGTTTATTGTTGTATGTGAATGGCTCATATCCAAATGAAGTAAGCGTTTGGCCCTGGCCATTTAATATATCCACCAGTGGAAAATTTTTACCACCCAGGCTGGCTCTGAAATCTCTTAACGCAGTATACCCAACCTGTAGTTTGTTGCTTGCGCTGTTACCAAAACGGCTGTTTAATTCTGCAATAAAAATATTAAAATTATTGTTGATGGTATAACCATTTCCGCTGAAAGGCATGCCTGTGCTGCTTGGCTGCCGGCTACCCTGTGCCCCGCTGTTGCTGGCAGGTGCGTCTCTCAGCGATTTTAAGTAATTATATTTTATAGTGAAAGTATTTTGCCTGTTGATATTCCAGTCAAAACGTACTGTTGCTTTTTTACTTTCTGTTCTATAATTATAATTATCATATTGCCCCGGATCGTAGTTAAACTTGCTGATCAAAAAAGATTTTAAAGCGTCCAGATCTGTAGTATTGGCCTGTGATATACTCACGTTATCTCCTACTTCTCCTGGCTTTGCAGCCCTGAATGTTGCAGAACCGGGCAGGCTGATTTTTTCCTGCTCATAACTTCCAAAAAAGAACACTTTATCTTTTATTACCGGGCCACCAACTGAAGCCCCAAACTGGTTATAATCAATAGGAGTTTTTACTGCTTGTGCGGCATTAACTTTATATCCCTGTGTATTTTCAGAACGGGAAAAATTATAAACAGAACCTTTAAATTTGTTGGTACCACTGCGTGTTACACTATTAATGCCTGCACCTGTAAAGCTACCCTGGCGTACATCATAGGGAGAAATACTTACCTGTATTTGCTCAACAGCATCTATGCTGATAGGCTGTGAATTTGTTTGTCCCCCCAGACTGCCGGCCAATCCAAAAGCATTATTAAAATTTGCACCATCTACGGTAAGGTTGTTGTAAGAACCGCTGACACCACCAAAACTTTGTCCGTTTGCTGAAGGGGTAAGTTTTGTAAAATCACTGAAAGATCTGCTGATTGTTGGCAGCCTTTCAATCTGGCTGCGGCTGATGGTTTCCTGGCTGCCGGTTCGGTTACTATTAAAAACCTTGCCTTGGGTGGCGCCGGTTATTACCACTTCTGTAAGGGTTGATGTGCTTTGCTGTAATTTAAAATCTGCCTTAAATTCCTGCCCTAATAACAGAGATATATTGTCCTGTTTTTCTTCTTTGTACCCTACCGAACTAACTGAAATAGTGTAAGGACCGCCAATGCGCAGGTTGGGTAAGTTAAACCTGCCATCTTTACGGCTGGTAGTACTGTATTTTGTGCCGCTTGGCTCATGAACTGCAACAATGGTTGCATTACTTACTGCAACGGTACCATCTGTTACAATACCCTGAATTTCGGAGGTGGTTTCCTGTGCAAATGTTAAAAATCCAAGCAATAAAAAGATTGCAGTAAGGACACTAAATTTTTTTGTCATTTGTTGATAGATTTTTGTTAGAAAAAATATTAATATTCATATGACAAGCGGCGCAAAAATAATATAATTCTAACAATATTTTTAACCTCGTTATTACGATATAGTACTTAAAAGTCAGCATCGTTTTTTCATTGAATAATATTCTGTGATGTGCCAATTTTGTTAAATTTATTTCATCAATTATGCGCATTAAGTAAACGAATAATCAATAAGGAAAATATTATTAAATTGTTACGAATTTTTCGTACCTGTTTTTAAGGAAATAACTGCTGAATTTGTTATGTTTTACATAAAAAAATTTTTCTGGATACAGATGATCAGGCAGGTTAAAATAAGCATTCAACAGTTAAGCTACCCGCAAGACTTTACTAATTTTAAATGATTGAGGCCAATAAAAAAACGCCCGGAATTACCGGGCGTTTTACCTGTAACACCTCAATCTTTAAAAGCTATATCTTAAGCCAAGTTGCATGCCCCAGGTACTAAGATTGGATATATTTTTTTGAAATGGAGTTGTTACCAATCTGCCATTGAATTCTGCCAGGTTATACACCGGAGCTTTGCTGGCATTGATAAATTTGTAGGAGAGCGGATTATTGATAGTATACAAATCTTTTGCACCCGCATTTTTATCAAGCAGGTTAGGAAGATTAATGATATCCACGCTAAACTGGAGGTTATGCTTTGTTTGACCAGCGGTTATAAAGAAGTCTTGCAGAAAACGCATATCCAGCCGGTTGTACCAAGGTGTTAACGCTGAATTTCTTTCGGCATATTGGCCAACATGATTTTTTAAATAAGGGGTATTACTCACCAACTGATCGTATGCCGCCTGCTGTGTTGCAATGGAATATTTAATTGAACCATCTGTGTTTTTAACATCCGCAAAATTTATGTCAGAACCTTTGGCATAAATAAACATCAGGTCAGATGCGTTGTTGCCATCACCATTCAGGTCACCACCAATTATATAACTAAATCTTGACTGGGCATTCCCTTCATAAAATAAAGAAATGGTACTTGCCAGGTGATGGGCATATTCGAACCGGTATGACAATGAACCAACAATACGGTGTGGTACAGAGTAAGCAGAATTATACAATTCTTCACTGTTGGGCGTGCCCCTGTTAATAATAGACTGCCAGGCCGAAGTGGCCTGTGATCCGGGGTTTGGACTAACTTCTGTGGCCACTGTGTAGGTATAGGCTACAGAACCATAAAATCCTTTTGTAAATGCTTTTGATAATTGAAAGGTATTTGAAAATGAGTATCCTTTATTAGTGTTTTCAAGAATAATAGCCGTTCCTCCGCGGCCAGTTCCAGCCAGGTTTGGATATACAAATTTATCTGCTGCAATTGTAGTTGAAGGATAGTAAGCCCTGTTATCTAGGCCGGATAAATTATTACCCGGATCTTTTAAATTGGCATTGCGCATTTTTACCGCATTCAAATCTTTTGTGTACATCACATCCCAGGTAAAAATAAAGCCATTTCCAAATTGCTTGTCAATGCCAAAATTGGTTCTGAACACCTGTGGAAATTTAAAATTCCGGTCAATTAATACAAAACTCCCGGGGGCTTTTGTTGTTGCAGTTGGCGGAAATTTATCTATATAAGCATCCGGGTTTGGGTTGAAGGTTATACCCGTTAAAGCCGCTGCGGTATTCAGCACTGCACCGTTCTGATAAACTCCGCTGCTACTAGGCATGTTGGTTAAAAATACAAAGGGTATTTTACCTGTAAAAATACCTGTTCCGCCACGAATAACCAGGCTATTTTCATCAGGCACTTTCCACCTGAAGCCAATACGAGGCGAAAGCAATATGGTAGATTTTGGCCATTTCCCCGTATTGAAATTAGTTAGATTACCATTTTTGTCGGGCAATTGTAAAGCAGTGATGGCGGGGTTTTCAATCGGTTGCTTCAAATAAGTAGGCACATCAGCTCTTATACCGAATGTTAATTTAAAATTTGAACTGGGGTTATATTCATCCTGTACATACACACCCAATTGGCCAATTTTTAAATCGGCAGAAAATACTTTGGGCTGTCCCGGAACGAGTGAATAGGTGTAAGAGAAAAATGCAGGACGGTTATCGGTTATAAAATCATTGAGGCTGTTATACATGTAATAGCTTTCTGACCCACCCATAAATGAATTGCCTACTTTTTGATATTCGTAAGTTGCACCTGCTGTTAAAGTATGCTTTCCTGCAAACAACGTAAAGTTGTCTGTGATTGTAGCCACGTTATTGATCACTTCATTGTTTCTTGTAAAAGGATCAGTACCGGCACTCATGTAATTCCTGTTTTTTGTGATGCCAGGTATTAAACCGGTGGTATCAAATATTTCAATGGTAGGAAAAACTCCACCAGGGCTATTTCTCACGTCGTTAATATGTGTATACGCAAATAACAATTGGTTAGAAATGCGGCTATTAAAATTACTGTTCAGTTCCAGTGTGGCAGATTTTACGATGTGATCTGTTGCATAATCAGAATTGGAAAAAGCAATTGACTGGTTGCTGTTTCTATTGTTAGGTAATCTTGTTTGAGAAGCTGCTGAACCAATAAAAAAACCTCCTGCACCACTGTTGGGTACACTACTGCCATTCAATCCAGATTGGTCGCTTCCTTTAAAATCACTGTACTTCAAAACAAGCTTGTGTATGTTATTGATGTTCCAGTTAATCTTGGCAAGAAACTTTCGGTTTTTGGTAACAAAATTCGGTCTGTTATCATAAACACCTGCATCATAATTGTATTTGGATTTCAAGGCATCTTTGAATTTATCTAAAGAATCCTTCGGAGCAGCGGAGGGCTGGCCAGATGCAGCAGAACCCTGCGGAACAAAAGTATTTGGATTGGGCTGAGAAGCGTTTTCCCATTCGGCATTTAAAAAGAAAAATAATTTATTTTTAATGATTGCCCCTCCAAGGCTTGCGCCATACACTTTATTTTTTTGCGGTATTGGGGTCAATACTGTGCTTCCAATATTTTTTCCATTAAAGCTTTGATCGCGGTAAAATCCGTAGGCCGTGCCATGTAAAGTGTTAGTTCCGCTTTTAGTTGTAATGTTTAAACCTGCTCCGGTAAAACCAGATTGTCTTACATCATACGGTGCAATGTTTACAGAAATCTGGTCAAGTGCATCTAGTGAAACAGGGCTTGCACCGCCACCAGGCTGAGGGTCTGTACTCAGCCCGAAATTATTATTCAAATTTGCTCCGTCAATCTGCAGGTTATTAAATCTTCCGTCTCTTCCTGCAAAACTATTGCCGCTGCTTGCCTGTGGGGTTAACCTGGTAAAGTCTGTAATACTTCTTGAAATAGAGGGCAAAGTGGTAATTTGTTTGCTGTTAAAAATTGTACTTGCCCCTGTTTTGGCACGGTTGGCACGGTTGGCAGATGTAATAGTTACCTCTTTTAAAACAAAAGTAGCAGGCGTTAATGCTACATCTACAGTATAAGGTTCTCCCAGGTTTAAAGTAATATTTTCAATTATTTGTTTGTTGTAACCAACAGATTCTATTGTTAACTGATAAGGGCCGCCAATTACGGTATTAGGGATGGTAAAATTTCCATCTTTTTTACTGATAGTAATATATTTAGTTCCCGTGGGTTGGTGAATGGCTGTAATAGTGGCTCCTGCCAAAGCTGCGCCATTTTCAGCTTTTACATAACCGACAAAGCTGCTGGTAGTAACCTGTGCACTCACTGTAAATGAACCTGCACAACAGAGTAAAAGGAGGAAAAGAATTTTTTTAATATGCATATCTTTTTTTTAGGTAGGAAAAGAAACTAAAGCTTGGATACAAATGTTTATTGGGGTTGTCAAATCGTAAAGGCATTGATATATTGTTGAACGCTGCTTTACCACAAACTATTTCTTATTCCGCAACACCAACCTAATCAGCAAAGGATAAACCTTGTTAACTTTGCAAAAAATAAAATATAACTGATGTTAGATAGTATTGAAAGTGCCATTGAAGATATAAAATTTGGTAAACTGGTAATAGTGGTTGATGATGAAGACAGGGAAAATGAAGGCGATTTTATAACCGCTGCACAAAATGTTACGCCGGCTATCATCAATTTTATGAGCAGGTACGGAAGGGGTCTTATTTGTGTTCCGTTGTCGGAGGAACGTTGTGATGCCTTAAATCTGCAGGCGATGGTAAGCGATAATACTTCCCTGCATGCAACCCCTTTTACAGTAAGTGTGGATCTTTTGGGTAACGGATGTACTACGGGTATATCGGCTCACGACAGGGCTAAAACTGTACAGGCACTGGTGGATCCATCTACAAAACCTCAGGATCTTGGCCGCCCCGGGCATATTTTTCCATTAAGGGCAAGAAAGGGTGGAGTATTAAGAAGATCCGGCCATACCGAAGCTACCATTGACCTGGCAAGACTCGCCGGCTTTGAGGCAGCAGGGGTGTTGGTGGAAATTATGAATGAAGACGGCTCCATGGCCCGGTTACCGCAATTAAAAAAAATAGCCAAAAAATTTGATCTTAAAGTGGTATCCATAAAAGATCTGATTGCCTACCGGCTTAGTAAAGAAACATTGATTCAGGAAGAAGAAAGGGTACAGATGCCAACCAAATACGGCATTTTTGAACTGATTGCTTTTAAACAATTAAACACCGGCGAAATACACCTGGCTATAAAAAAAGGTGACTGGGAAAAAGATGAACCGGTAATGGTGAGGGTACATAGTAGCTGTATGACGGGGGATATATTGGGCTCTCTTCGCTGCGATTGTGGTGATCAGTTGCACAAAGCTTTAAAAATGATAGAAGCAGCCGGCAAAGGGCTTGTACTGTACATGAACCAGGAGGGTAGGGGCATTGGCTTAATCAATAAATTGAAAGCTTATAAGCTACAGGAACAGGGCCTTGATACCGTTGAGGCTAACCTGCAACTGGGTTTTGGTATGGACGAAAGAGATTATGGAGTGGGTGCACAAATACTGCGGCATTTGGGCATTAGCAAAATGAAACTGATGAGCAACAACCCACGTAAACGTGCCGGCTTATTGGGTTACGGACTGGAAGTGGTGGAAACCATTGCTATTGAAATTAAAGCCAATAAGCACAATGAAAAATACCTTACTACCAAAAGAGATAAAATGGGGCATGATATTATGAGTAAACAATAATACCATTTAAAATTTAATATCACTACCATGGCATCCTGCAGCTATCAGATTTTGATGCATGATTTATTTAACAGGATTATTTAAAAAGAGAAAAGACATCAAATCAATTCTATAAATCCTTCAATCAACTTACTTCAATAAATCAGCCTTAAAAGTTGGTTTATTTCTTTTTTTAGAAGCCTGCTCGTAAGCATAAGCTATGCCCAATAAAGCAGGTTCGGTGTATGCTGTACCAAAAAATGAAATACCCAGGGGTAGTTCATGTACAAATCCCATGGGTACGGTAATGTGTGGAAAACCAGCTACGGCGGCGGGTGTAGAGAATGAAAAGCCAGTATCGTAATCGCCATTAATCAGGTCGATGCAACAAGCTAAACCGTTTGTTACGCCACACACTGCATCTAATTGCTGTTCTTTCATAAGGTTACCAATCAATGTTCTGGAGCTTAACGATTTTGCCAGTGCATCTGTATACTCTTTGGTGTCAAGATTGCCCTTTGCCTGGCTGCTGATCAATGTTTCCTGTTTAAAATAGGGCATAGCCCTGCTTTCGTTTTGCAGGTTAAAATCTATCACATCCTGCAATGATTTCATTTTACAATTGGCTGTAGCAAGATAGCTGTTTACACCCTCCTTAAATTCATATTGCAACACAGTAAATTCTGCATCGCCCAGTTCAGCAATGCTTTTCAGTATTTCAACTTCCACCAGTATGGCACCTTGTTTTTCCATTAACGCCATGGCTTGCCGCAACAGGGTTACTACTTTTTCATTTCCTTTTAAATGCATTTTTTCAATGCCAATGCGTTTGCCTTTTAAACTGCCGGCATCTAAAAAACCTGTATAGTCTTTGTGGTACTTCCCCTCGCTTTGCATCGTAACAGCATCTTTGCTGTCAACCCCCGTTAATGCTCCTAATAAAATCGCTGCGTCCCTTACGGTACGTGCCATCGGGCCTGCAGTATCCTGTGTGGCCGAAATAGGGATAATACCTGAACGGCTCCATAAACCTACCGTAGGTTTTATACCAACCAAACCATTTACTGCAGCGGGCGAAACAATTGATCCATCGGTTTCTGTACCTATTGCAACGGCACAAAGGCTGGCTGCGGCAGCAGCGCCCGAGCCAGCGCTTGAACCTGAAGGATTGCGGTCTGTAATGTAAGGGCATTTGGTTTGGCCACCCCGGCTGCTCCAGCCACTGGTGCTTCTACTGCTGCGAAAATTGGCCCATTCACTCAAATTGGTTTTACCCAATAGCACAGCTCCTGCGGCTCTCAACTGCTCAACAATGAAGGCATCTTTTGCAGCAATATTTCCTGTCATGGCCAGGGCACCTGCTGTAGTCATCATTTTATCGCCTGTGTTAATATTGTCTTTTATCAAAACAGGAATGCCATGTAAAGGGCCTCTTATTTTACCGGCTTTTCTTTCCTTATCCATTGCCGCTGCAATTGCCAGCGCATCTTTATTTATTTCTATAACGGCATTGATTGTGGGACCAGCCTTATCAATTAAAGCAATGCGGTTTAAGTAAAGCTGTGTAATAGTAACTGAACTGGTTTGGCCGCTTTTCATTTTTTGTTGAAGTTCATCTATTGTAATTTCCTCCAGTTCAAACCTGCCCTGCTGATTGGTTGCGCTGTCTTTTAATGATTTTGTATTATCCAATGCCGTCAATCCTGCGGTGGTTAATGTCAATCCTGCCAGCGAACCAGTGCGTAAAAAAAGTCTTCTGTTCATAAAAAAATTATTTAGTTAAAATTAATTGTAAAACAGATACCCGCCATTTTTTGTTTGTTGATTTTTTTCTCATAGTAGCATAAATCACTGCGGTGGCAACATATTGCATCATTCAGTTGAACTTAAAATATAACCACATAAATAAGTACGTTTAGCTCAATTGCAGGCACACAAAAAAACCCCCTTAAAAAGGGGGCTCTTGTTATCCAAACAATCCATAAAAACAAAAGCTCTTGGTGTTAGGACACGAGTCTTGAAAATTAGAAAGTACAGAACAAAAAATTTAAAATCTCGGGCAGCGAACTGCTTCTTTACTGCTATTATCTTTATTAATATATTTTTGATAAGAAATACCTACTTCCAATCCACCCCTTCCCGAACTTGTGGCGGATAGTTTTGAAATATTGGCGTCGTAACTTACCGATATGGACAGTGGTTTCATTTCTATTTTTCCTACCGGAATAATTGCATCGTTCCAGCGTACAACTGCACCACCATGTAACAAATATTTTGGTGCATCTGCATCATCTAATTTAAACGTATACATTAAAGCTGCTACCATTTCCGTGTACGGGCCCTGTTTACTGTAATCGCCTTCAATGGTGATATATGAGTTTTCTGCAGTGCTTAATCTTACACCGCCTGAGTAAACCCACTTGGGTATCATCTCTAAACTGCTGTTGCCGTAAAATGAAATTTTAGCAGCCTTATTAAAATGATGATAAGCAGCGCCTGCATACATATTGTTGTCCGGATTACCTCCTAACTGCGCATTAAAACTTAAACCGGCAGTACCATCAAAATAAGTGTAGGCATTTTTATTGAACGTTTCTCCGTTAGCAAGGCCTTCATTGTAACTGTTACCATCAAACTGACTGTTGGTAGTAATTTTACTGCGGTCTAATCTACGTTGTACTATGCCACCCATAAATCCCAGGGAGAGGTATATATTTTTTTCCTCGCTTAAAGATTTGTGGTAATTTAATGCGGGTAATACATGTGTTGCCGTTAGTGCGATGTCACCTGCCTTATCATATAAAATTTGACCACCAACCGTAAGGTAATCTTCGCTTTTACCAACGGCTATTTTATATTCGCCATTTAATGAAACGGTCTGGTAAGGTACTGTTACGCTTTGCCATTGTGTTCTGTAAACGGATTGTAAACGAAGGTCGCCTGAAAAAAGCCCTGCCAGTGCCGGGTTACGCAAAAGTGGAGTTTCGAAAAATTGGGAAAAATGTATATCCTGCCCAGTCACCTGCAACGATGATAGCAGTATAAATATGCAACACAATATATTGTGTACATCATTTTTCATGGGTTCAGATTTTGGTTTCGAGGTTACTTTTATTATTTGTATAAACGAGTACCCGGTAACTTTGGTATGTTGACTGTAAATAAATTATACATAAGTTTTCCTACCTTGCTATATTTTTTTTAATTATAATATCCAACTTCAGCTTATAACTTTTATGCATTTGAAATAAAATATTCAGCCATTTTAAGTGTATATTATCTTTGTTGTTTGTCAACAAAAAACAAAAATTGTTTTATTGAATCAATGCTACATTGCCTTTATAATTGAGTATGGTATTGTTATCGCAAATAATATCAATTGTATAAACAAATACTTCCGGATTCAATTTTGCTCCTCTGAAAGTGCCATCCCAACCAGTCGAAGGGTCATTGGCATTGAAACTATTTTTTTCAAATACTATCTGGCCCCAGCGGTTAAAAATGCGGAAGTTTTTTATTTTAAACAGGCCTGATCCCCTGGGATAAAAAATATCATTGGCTCCATCTCCATTAGGCGAAAAAGTATTCGGTATAAAAACATTGCTGCCATCACAGGTTACAATAATATTCACTTTATCTTCTGCAGTGCAGCCGCCACCGTTAATTACTTTAACTGTATACTCTGTATTGGTAATGGGTTTAATGGTAATGCCGGGATAACTGCTGCGAAAAATTCCCGAAGTGGGCGACCACAATACCTGTGTAACATCAGCGGAAATAACCGGCAATAAATCAAACGATTTGCCTACGTTAATTCTTTGATCATTCCCTGCATTTACCACAGGGATTGGATATACTTTTATAAAAACATAGCCGGTATCTGTAAAGCAATTTTTATCATCCTTGCCAACTACCATGTAATTGGTGGTAGTATCTGGTGTTGCGCCGGGATTTGCTGCAAGAGGATTGTTAAGTCCTGCGGCAGGTGTCCAAACATAGTTGTTTGCTCCTGTGGCAAATAATTTTGCTGATTCTCCCCTGCACAGCGTATCACGGTTGCCGTAACTAATTTTGAACGGATATTTAACTATTACTTTTAAGGTACCACTGCCAGTACAACCATGTATGGAAGTACCTTTTATAATATAATTAATATTGCTGGCTGGTGTGGCCAAAGGGTTTGCACAGGTAGTGCAGCTGAGGCCTGTTGATGGGCTCCAGTTGTAAGTGCTGGCACCAGCAGCCTGTAAATTAATGCCATGGAGTTTACAAATAAATGTATCCTGCCCTGCGGTTACAGCTGGTATGCCGTACGCTTCAATAGTTTTGCTGATGGTATCTGTACATCCGCTGCTGTTGGTTGCCAGCAGTGCAATTGTGTATACTCCGGCTGTGTTATAATTTTCTGCAGCAGGATTTTGCAGCTTGGAAATATTATTGTTCGCAAAATCCCAATGCCAGCTAAGGGCAGACGTATCTGCCACAGTTACCATCCCTTTTGCTGTAATGGTTAACGGTGTGCAACCGTTGGCAGTAGTAGTAAAATTTATATGCGGTGATGCTACCACTTTTACCGGAACGGACGATATCATTGAATCGGTGCATCCATGTTCGGTGGTGATAACCAATTTTGGATAGTACAAACCTTTATTAATATATTGATGTACCGGATTGGTGTCTGTGCTGGCTGCTCCATCGCCCATTGTCCATTTGTAGCTGTTGATAATATCATTGCTAAAAGATGAATCAGTGAATGAAACCGTGCCTGAATTACAAAGTGCTGCGCTGTTAAACTTAAATCCGGCTTTTACTCCGGTTACTATAATGGTATCACGGCCCCTGATGGGTACCAGACAGCCATCATCATCTTTTAAAATCATTTTCGGAATATAAGTGCCTGCATAAGTGTATAAATGATTTGTTGTTGAATCGGTAGTATCAAAAGTAGCTCCATCGTTAAAATCCCATAAAATTGATATGGCATCAATAGTATTAGCTGTAAAATTACTTTTTACCTGGTTGCAGCCAATCACCGGGTCATAAGTAAAGGTTCCGCGTGGCCCTTTTATCAGAATTGATTTTTCCATTGTAGTGGTACATCCGCCAGGCCCTGCGGCGGTAAGGTTTACAAGGTAAGTTCCAGGATAACTATAAAAGTGAGTAGGGGCTTCGATTGTGGCTGAATTTCCATCACCGAAATCCCACATTGTTGAAATATAGTTACTTGATAAATTAGTGAACTGAACAATTAATGGCGGGCATGTACTCAGCGAATCGCTCATTAAAAAATTGACTTTTGGTGTTACTATATTTATAAAATTTGGTTTGCTTACTGAATCGGTACATCCATACTGGTCGGTTATATAAAGTGATACGGTAAAACTACCATTGCCTGCAAATGTATAAAATGGGCTTTGTACAGTGGACGTTCCACCATCTCCAAAAGCCCAGCGGTAGGTAAGGTTTGGTCCTGTTGACTGATTAACGAAATGTACTGGTTTAGTGGGACAGGTAAGGGTGTCGGCGGTAATAAATTTAGCCACAGGCTTTGAAATAATCAATGGAGTAGCAATGGTAAAACTATCTCTGCAACCAATGGAATCTGTAATCAGTAATTTTACCACATATGTGCCTACGCCAGCATAGGCATGTTGAAAGGGTGCGGTAGCAAGTGTTTCTGTATAACCATCTCCATATATCCAGGTAAAGTTTTTTATAGAATTTTGTCCATCGGTTACAGAAAGATTATTGAAAATAACCGGCGTGTTTAGGCAACTTCCGGTTACGGTTGAATTGAACTTTGCAGTAGGACCATTTACCCTGATATTCATGTTTTTTGTAAGGGTATCCGTGCAACCCAGAATGTTAGTAATAATTAAACGCACAGTGTAATTGCCCGCCGTACGATAAACATGCGTGGCAGTATTTGTTATACTATTCAGGTTTGTGCCATCTCCAAAATTCCAGTTAAAAGAACCAACATCAGATAAGCTTAAGCCGGTGGTAAAATTAATTTGGCCTCCTTTACAGATCGCACTGTCAGAAGTAGTAAAGGCGGCCTTTACCGCCACTATTTGTATTATTATCTTGGTGGTAAATTCACAACCGGTTGTATAATTTTTTACCATTAAACTGGTTTCAAAAAGACCGGTATGGGGATATTGATGTGTAACATTTTTTTGGGTAGAGGTAGTGCCATCTCCAAAATCCCAGTTCCATTCATCAGCACCGATAGAACGATCAGTAAATACGCGTTCGTATGGTTTTTTACAATCCATTGTTGATGTAAATTTTGCAATGGGTGCATTGACGTGTATGTAATCTTTAAACAAAATGCTGTCGGCACAGCCGTTGTTCCATACCATTAATTTTATGTCAAACTTTCCTGTATCTGAATATAAATGAGAGGGGTTTTGAACATTGGATGCATTATTATCACCAAAGAGCCATAACCATTTTGTTGCCTTGCCAATAGTAAGATCTTTAAAATCAACAGCCGTTTTTGCACAGGTAATTCTGGGTGAAGCAGTAAAATTGAGTACTGGTTTTGCGTCTGCAATAATACCACGGTTTACTATGGCTGTATCTGTACAACCACCTGCAGTAGTTACTATAACTGAAACAGCGTACACGCCTTCGTTAGAATAAATATGCGTGGGTGTAGCTTCCGTAGAACTGGTACCCTCTCCAAAATTCCATAAATAGCCTGTCACCGGGTCAACAGTATTGATAGTAGTAATGAATGTTTTTGTAAAAGGAATACAGCCACTATCCGGTAAATTGCCAAGGGATACCATTGGCTTTTGAATTTTTATAACATCTTTTTTTATGATGCTATCTGTACATCCGTTTGCGTTTGTAATAACTAATTGTACAGTAAATTTTCCTCTGCCAGTATAGGTATGTACCGGATTTTCATCGGTTGAAAATGTACTGTCGCCAAAACTCCACTTGTAGGCAACTGCACCTGCAGCCTGGCTGGTAAAACGCACTGCAAACGGAGTATTGCAGGAAACTGAGTCGGCTAAAGTAAAGGCTGCTAATGGCTTTGGGCTTACCGTAATTGTTTTTATTGCCGAGTCTGTACAACTGCCAAAATTAGCAATGAGTTTTACATCAAACGTTCCGGCATTTGTATATTTTTTTATTGGATTTATTGCTGAGGAAAAAGTGCCGTCACCAAAACTCCATTTGTTTGATACCGTTGCCTGGCTGGAAGTATTGGTGAACAAAAGGGCCTGCAAGGCACATACAGTATCGGCATTGGTAAAAGCAGCTTTCACTTTACTGATTACAATTTCATTGGCTTTTGTAATGGTATCGGTACATCCGCTGGCGTTGATCACAATTAAACTGACAGTGAAGATACCATAGTTTGAGTAAGTGTGTAAAGGGGTTAGCTGTGTTGAAACGGTGCCATCTCCAAAATCCCATTTGTAAGTAAGTGTACCTGTGCCTGCTGACAAATTTTTAAAATTGACGGGAACGGGAAAAGTACAATTGTCAGGAACATTGTTACTAAAATTAGCTTTTACCCCTGAGCTGATTTTTATAAATTGCGATTTTGAAAGTGTCGTTAAACAATTATTGCTGTTTCTTACCCGTAGCGTAACACTAAAATTACCTGATGAGTGATAAGTATGTGCTGGATTTTGCAGGCTGGATGAAAAGCCATCACCAAAATCCCACTGCCAGGTATTGATTACCCCCCCAACGGCAGTGCTTTGATCGGTAAATTGAACAGGTAATGGAAAGCAACCCGAAGTGATATTACTTTTAAACTGCACTTTTGGTTGTGCGTATACATTTATAAATTTAGTTTTTGTAATTGAATCTTCACCCAATCTGTTTTTTACTACTAACTTAATTGTGTATTGGCCGGGATTAAAATACGTAACCGAAGGATTTTGCAAAAATGAAATAGTACCATTGCCTAAATTCCACTTCCATTGCGTTGGTTGGTTAGTGGTAATGTCTTTAAAATGAACTACCAATGGAGCGCATGCACTGGTGGGTGTGGCAGTAAAATTTGCTACCAGTTGTGCTTGCAGGCTATAACTAATTATAGTTAATAATAACAGACAGCATGCCTTGGTTGCAGTTCTGGCTATCATAGGATTTTTACTTTTGGATGTTATCAGGAATAAGCCGCTGGTATTGATGCAGCCAACCTGTTAGATAACTCCAAAAAGATATAAAAATTGTGAAGTGGATTTTTAATATTACAAGAAGAAGAGGTTATGCAAAGGCCTCTCATCAACTACCGGTAAGGATACGAAACTATTGCAGGGGTACAATAACATTTAATTTAATACATCAGAGCCTTCTCATATAAAGTACTTTTGGGTCTGTGCTGTCCCAGGGCGCAAGCTGAAGCACCGGCACGCCTTTTTTTGTAAATTTCCATACCCGGTTAAAAAAAACAAATGTGGCAGGCACCGAAGGTGAGTTTAGATTGATCACCAGTTTACTGTAGTCACTGTTGCTAACCCAGGTACCGGTATAGGTCATGCCGTCTTTAGTACCCGTCATATTGCCATCGTAATAAGAAGTGGTTTTTGTTAAAATAAAATTATTACCACTGTATTTACTGGTAATATCTACACTGCTATCGGTTGCAAAGTCTACTACAAAAGTTCTGTTTAAAACATTGTCAGCAAAGTATTGTTCCAGTGCATGCTGGTCGCCGGTTGCCAACGCTAGTTTTTTACAGCCGCCCGATAAAATCAACAGCGAACAGCATGCAGCCATAAGAAAGCTGGTTAGATAAAATGAAGCAAGTCTTTTTTTACTTTTATATATCATAGATTCCGGTAAATTTTTTTGTAGCATAGTCAATAAAATATTTTGAATTCAATGGCTCACCAGTTATATTTTTACACAATTGTCCGGATGTGTACTGCCTTCCGTATTGATGAATATTTTGTCTCAGCCAGTTCAATATAGCCGTTGTATTTCCTTTGGCAATTTCCCTATTTACAGATTCATTTTCTTTTTCAATCGATGCATACAATTGGGCTGCAATTATACTGCCAACACTATAAGTTGCAAAATAACCAAAACTTCCATGGCTCCAGTGTATATCCTGTAAGCACCCTCTTTTGTCATCGGGTACTGTAACACCCAGATAGTTTTTATAATGCTCATTCCAATAAGCCGGAATGTCTTTGGCCGCAATGGTTCCATCAATCAACATTTTTTCAATTTCGTAACGTATCATCACATGAAAATGATAGGTCAGCTCATCCGCCTCAGTGCGTATTAATGACGGTTCCACTTTGTTGATGCCTTTGTAAAAGGTTTCTACCGTTAGGTTAGTACACTGCTGAGGAAAAAACGTTTTCAGTAACTTAAAATTGTGTTGCCAAAAAGGAAGGCCGCGGCCAATGGAGTTTTCCCACAAACGGCTCTGGCTTTCATGGATGCTGAGGCTGCAGTATTCGCTCAATGGCAGGCCGTATTCTTCTGTTGGTAAACCCTGCTCGTACAGGGCGTGCCCGCCTTCATGAATGCAGCTCCAGGTCATATTGCCAAAATCATTTTCATCTATCCGTGTTGTTACACGTACATCCTGGTTATTAAAACTGGTGGTAAAAGGATGCAGACTCAGGTCCTGCCGGCCGGCTTCAAAATCAAATCCAATCTGCTTCAGAATTTCAATACCAAATTTCCATTGAGCATCTTTATCAAAATGCTGATGCAAAAAAGAATTGTCTACCTGCGATTTGTTTTTTATTGATTCTATTAAGGATAATAACTGAGGTTTCAGGTTGGTAAAAATACCGTCTGCCGTAGCAACGGTAAGTCCCTTGTCATATTCGTTCATCAGGGCATTGTAGGGATGTTGTTCGTAGCCCAGCATATCGGATTCCTGTTTTTTTAATGCTATCAGCGCATGCAAAGGTTGCTGAAAACCTGCAAAGGAATTATCGTTTCGGGCCTTTACCCAGGCATGATAGGAGGCGTTCACCGCTTCACTCATCCGCCTTACAAAATCGCTGCTTAATTTTCTATTGCGGTTATAATCTTCCAGGCTTAACTGAACATTTATTTTTTCTTTGTCATTTAAATCTTCTTTGCTGCTTAATTCCTGCAGCAAAGCGCCCATGGCCTCCGTGGTAAATTGTTCATGTGCAATTTCACTAAGGGTTGCCAGTTGTCTTCCCCTGAAATCGTTGCCTTTGGGTGGCAGATAAGTTTCCTGGTCCCATTGTAAAACAGCGCTGGCGTATTTTACATCAGCTATTTTTTGCATCTTTGTTTTGTAGCTAGCATATAATTCAGTAGTACTCATCTTTTTAATTTTTTTTGAAATGAACATACAGGATATCACCTCTTTTTTAGAATCCATTGCACCTGCAAGTTTACAGGAAAGTTATGATAATGCCGGTTTATTAACTGGTAGTGCAAACTGGGAATGCACTGGCATCATCACTACATTGGATGCAACAGAGGCTGTGGTGCAGGAAGCAATTGAAAAAAACTGCAATCTTATTGTGGCCCATCATCCCATAATTTTTGGCGGATTAAAAAAAATAACCGGTAAAAATTATGTAGAGAAAACGATCATTGCGGCAATTAAAAATGACATTGCCATTTATGCCATTCATACCAATCTGGATAATATTTTAACTGGTGTAAATGGTAAAATGGCGCAGTTACTGGGGTTACTTAACCAACGGGTATTACAACCTAAAAAAGGCATTCTTAAAAAGCTAGTAACTTTTGTGCCTGCCGAACAGGCAATTAAAGTGAGGGATGCTTTGTTTGCTGCAGGTGCCGGGCAAATTGGCAATTACAGTGAATGTAGTTTTACAGTTGAAGGGGAAGGAACTTTCAAAGGTGGTGAGGGTACAGATCCCTTTGTAGGTACACCTGGATTAAGGCACATGAATACGGAACTGCGGCTGGAAATGATTTTTCCTGCCTGGATTGAAAATGAATTACTGAAAGCCCTGCTGGCAACCCATCCTTATGAAGAAGTTGCGTATGATATTTTTTTGCTGGAAAATAAATACCAGCAAACCGGCAGCGGGCTTATCGGCGAATTAACGGAAGCAATTTCTTCAACGGCTTTTTTGCAACAATTAAAAAATGTGTTTGGTTTAACCGTCATCCGGCATACGCCGTTGTTAGATAAAGCGGTTAAAAAAATAGCGCTTTGCGGTGGTGCCGGTAGCTTTCTTATTGGAGCTGCAATAGCTGCTGGTGCTGATTTTTATGTTACCGGGGATGTAAAATACCATGAATTTTTTGACGCCAACGACCAGCTTGTAATTGCAGATATTGGTCACTTTGAAAGCGAACAATACACAGTTAACCTGTTATTTGATATTTTGAGGGAAAAATTCCTTAACTTCGCCGTCCTAAAAACAGGGGTTAAAACCAACCCTGTTCACTACTTTGTTTAAAATAGATAAAAAATTGTAAGCAGATGGAGTGTAAAAAGGTAGCAAATTGAAAGCGTTCGGTATAGGAATTCAAAATAAGATTTCCCGTGATGTTGAAGTAGTTGCAGTGATGTTCAAACTTGCTAAAATACCGGTAACACAACTTTTAAAAATATAAATTTCAAACAATAATATGGCCGCAGTAAAAGATTTCTCCGTTGAAGAAAAATTAACATCGCTTGTTCGTTTACAAAAAGTGGATTGCAAGCTGGATGAAATTCAAATTTTGAAAGGTGAATTACCGATTGAGGTAAAAGACCTGGAAGATGAAATTGAAGGTTTGCATGCCCGCCAAACCCGCGTTGAAGAGGAAATTAATGGCATGCAGGAATTTATTAATCAGAAAAAAGAAGCCATTAAAGAAGCT
Source organism: Ferruginibacter sp. (assembly GCF_014377975.1). Taxonomy (GTDB): domain Bacteria; phylum Bacteroidota; class Bacteroidia; order Chitinophagales; family Chitinophagaceae; genus Ferruginibacter. The sequence goes on along the minus strand of NZ_JACMOO010000215.1, from coordinate 9,256 downwards.
GAAGCACTGGTTAAAAAATACGAAAAGCAAAGCGAAAACGTAAAGAATAACCGGGAGTTTGAAGCAATCAATAAAGAAGTTGAAATGCAGAGCCTGGAAGTGAAGCTATGTGAAAAACACATTAAAGATGCAACAGAAGAAATTGGTGAAAAAGCCAAGCAACTGGAGATAGCTAAAAAAGCCGTAGGTATCAAAGAAGGCAATTTAAGTGGCAAAAAAGGAGAGCTGGAAAAAATTATCGGCGAAACTGAAAAAGAAGAAAAACAGTATAACAAGCAGGCCATGGAAGCGAGAAGCCATGTGGATGAGCGCTTACTGCTAAGCTACGACCGCATTCGCAAAAATTACCGCAATGGTTTGGCCGTTGTCCCTGTAGAAAGAGACAGTTGTGGTGGTTGTTTTCATGCCATACCGCCCCAAAAGCAAAGTGAAATTAAATTACGTAAAAAAGTGATTGTTTGTGAAAACTGCGGACGTATTTTAGTGGATGTAGATTTAAATGACAGCATTGAAATAAAATAATCGGCCATACGGAATAAATAAAAAAGCACTTCAGTTACTGAGGTGCTTTTTTATTGGGCAGCCTTTTTTTAATTCATCAAAACAATTTTAGCAGCTAAAAAAAAACTAATTTGCTCCTTCAATTATGCTGCAAAAATTAAACATACAGAACTACGCAATTATAGATGTAATCGCCATTGATTTTAACGCAAGCCTGAATATTATTACGGGCGAAACCGGTGCTGGTAAAAGTATTTTAATGGGTGCCCTAAGCCTGATATTGGGCGAGCGTGCGGATAGTGCTATGTTGATGAATAAAGATAAAAAATGTGTGGTAGAGGGATTTTTTAAAGTAGCCGGCCGAAGAACCATCAGACAGTTTTTAAAAGGCAATGATCTGGATGAGGAAGAAGAAGTAGTAATACGAAGGGAGATAGCGGTAAATGGAAAATCCAGGGCTTTTATAAATGATACACCCGTTAACCTTGGCCAGTTGAAAGAATTAAGTTCTTTACTGGTAGACCTGCACCAGCAATTTGATACACTCGAACTGGGCGACAGCAATTTTCAGCGGGAAGTGCTGGATGCGCTGGCCGGTAACGGTAATTTACTGCAGGAGTATGCAGGCGTTTTTATAAAATACAGCAAAACAAAAAAGGAGTTGCAGCAACTGGTGCAACAACAGGCTGATTCCAATACAGCATTGGATTATAATCAATTTTTATTTGATGAACTGGAAGAAGCCGCTCTGAAAGAAAATGAACTGGAAGAACTGGATGCGGAACTGAAATTATTGAGCAATGCCGAAAATGTAAAACAGCAGTTAAGCGCTATTTATTTTGAATTAAAAGACAGCGAGCAACCCATAACGCAACAGGTAAAATCGCTCAGCAATAAACTGCTTACAATACAGCAATACCATTCCTCAATAAATGACCTTAGCAGGCGTTTGCAGGGTGTACAGGCAGAATTGCAGGATATTGGCGATGAACTGGAAACCATCGACAACGGTATACATTACAGCCCCGGCAGAATACAAGAGGTGAATGATAAAATTTCGTTGGGCTACAAATTATTGAAAAAGCACAGCGTGCATACCACCTCCGAATTATTAAATATTAAAGATACCCTGCAACAGAAACTGAATGATATCTTAAACATCGGTGAAGCCATTACGGCAAAAGAGCAGGCCACGAAACAATTACTGTTACAATGCGAACAACTGGCAGCAACCATTACAGCCAACCGCAATAAAGTCATAACGCCTTTTACAGAAAAAGTAAACAGTTTGCTGGTGCAGGTGGGTATGCCCAATGCAGTAATAAAAGTATTGCTGCAAAAAGTGCCTTTAAACACAGACGGGGCAGATACCATTGAATTTTTATTTGATGCCAATAAAAGCGGTCGCTTTGAACCATTGCGCAAAGTAGCCAGTGGAGGAGAGTTAAGCAGGTTAATGCTGTGTATAAAATCGCTGGTGGCTAAAAAATTACAACTGCCCACATTGATATTTGATGAAATTGATACCGGTATCAGCGGTGAAGCGGCCAAACAGGTAGGTATGATTATGAAAGATTTATCTGCCGGCCACCAGTTAATCGCCATTACCCACCAGCCACAGATTGCTGCCAAAGCCAATGCCCATTATTATGTGTACAAAAGTACCAAGGGTGATAAAATTAATACCGCTATCCGCCTGCTAAATACCGATGAACGGGTTATAGCCATTGCACAAATGCTGAGCGGCGAAAAGCCTACTGCTGCTGCATTGGAGAATGCCAGAGAGATGGTTGGGAATTAATAATTAATAATTACACTGACAGGTTATTCACCTCCTCAGGTGCTTGAGAAAGCAATAGAAAAATAATGCTGATATAGATCTTTCAATTGAAAACATCTGCAATCATCAAAAAATTAGCCATCAGCAATTAATACACAGAGAAGATTTTTTCTTTAAACCATACAAACCTTATTTTTACCTTTCAAATTAAAATCAGCTATGTCTTACAATTTACTTAAAGGAAAAAAGGGAATTATATTTGGAGCCCTTGATGAAAAATCTATTGCCTGGAAAACAGCCCTGCGCTGCCACGAAGAAGGAGCCGAACTGTTATTAACCAATGCTCCGGTAGCCATGCGGATGGGGGAGATCAATAAATTAGCTGAACTGGTTAATGCACCGGTAATTCCGTGTGATGTTACCAGCAACGAAGATGTAAAGAACCTGATTATAAAGGCAAAAGAACATTTTGGTGGTGGCGTTGATTTTATTTTACATTCCATTGGTATGAGTGTAAACATGCGCAAAGGAAAATCGTATACCGAAATTGATTATGGCTTTAACGCTAAAACCCTTGATATATCAGCCACCAGTTTGCACAGGGTGCTGGCAGTTGCCATGAAGGAAAATGCCATCAACGAATGGGGCAGCGTAGTAGCACTTACTTACATCGCCGCCCAGCGGGTGTTTCCCAACTACAACGAAATGGCCGACGCCAAATCTTTATTGGAAAGTGTAGCCCGTAGTTTTGGCTATTACTATGCTGTTGATAAAAAGGTTAGGATAAACACCATCTCACAATCACCGGTACGTACCACTGCGGGTAGCGGTGTAAAGGGTTTTGAAGGGTTTATAAACTATGCCGAAAAAATGAGTCCGCTGGGCAATGCCAGTGCTGAAGATTGTGCCAATTACTGCATAACCTTATTCAGCGATTTAACAAAGATGGTTACCATGCAAAATCTTTTTCATGATGGCGGTTTTTCCAGTACCGGTGTTTCTGAACAAGTCATTGAGATGATGGAGAAATAAATTTGGTCCGGGCTGTTGTTTTTCAATTTTACATTGTTGCGTCGCTCTCTTGTACCGCATACCATTGTGAAGCACGGTATAGTAATTGTTACTTGTGAATAAAAGAAATAAGCACTGAATTTCCTTCGGTTAATCTTACTACAAAAGCCACTAACAAAAGTTAGTGGCTTTATAGTGCAACGATATATTAAATGGCTTCTTTAAAAGAAAACCAAAGGATTAATTAATATTCATCTTCATTAAAAAAGAAATCTTCCTGGCTTGGATAATCCGGCCAGATATCTTCCAGCCCCTCATAAATTTCACCTTCATCATCCAGCTCCTGCAGGTTCTCAATTACTTCAATAGGCGCACCACTGCGAATACCAAAATCTATCAGTTCATCTTTTGTTGCCGGCCATGGAGCATCTTCTAAATGAGAGGCCAATTCTAGTGTCCAAAACATTGTTTAAATTGGTTTATTTTTTGCAAATGTAAAAGTTTGGTGGAATTAAACAAATGTGTTTTTAAAACCTTGCTCTTATTTTTTATTTTAAATGGCTAAATACTATGATTAAAATCCCGTAAATTATTAATTATTAGTTACTTTAGCCAGATGCTGACAGCAACAAATATTATTAAAAACTATGGCAGTCTGCCGGTTTTACGGGGTGTTGATATCAATATTCAAAAAGCAGAAATTGTAAGTATTGTAGGGTCATCTGGTGCCGGTAAAAGCACGCTGCTACACATTCTTGGTACTTTGGATACCGCAGATAAAGGATCTGTTTTATTGGCCGGGGAAAGAATAGAAGCACTTGCCGGCAAAAAATTAGCTGCTTTTCGCAATAAAAATATCGGCTTTGTTTTTCAGTTTCACCATTTATTACCCGAGTTTACCGCCCTGGAAAATGTATGTATTCCCGGTTGGATTGCGGGCAGAAAAAAAAAGGAAATCAGGGAAAAAGCGATCAATTTGTTAACAACTTTAGGACTTTCTGACCGGATAGACAACAAACCACAGCAACTTTCTGGCGGCGAACAGCAAAGGGTAGCAGTGGCGAGAGCACTTATTAATGACCCTTTAATCGTAATGGCGGATGAGCCAACCGGAAACTTAGATAGTTCCAATGCCAAAGAATTACACAAACTTTTTATTGATTTACGGGACCAGTTTAAGCAAACCTTTTTAATTGTAACCCATAACGAAGAACTGGCTCAAATGAGCGACCGCATTTTGCACATGAAAGATGGGATTATAATCAATAATTAATAATGAAGAGTAAAACAGGGTTTGTTAATTAAAAATATTTTTTTAATCAGCCATTAAAAAATTTTCTCTTAAATCCTCGGTTTCCAGGCTACTTCCTGTACCTGTAATAAATGGGCGATGTATCTTGATAAAACAAACAGATAATCACTTAAACGATTGACGTATTTTATCACCAGCGGTTCTACAAACAGTTCATGTTGCTGCATGTTTACACACAATCTTTCGGCACGTCTGCAAATGCAGCGGGCCACATGCGTTGTAGAAACAGCTACATGGCCACCGGGTAAAATAAAATGCTTCATGGGCGGAAGCACTTCATTCATCCTGTCTATTTCATTCTCCAGTAATAATACATCAGCCTCTTTAAGGTCAGGTATTTTCATCAACGGTTCTTTGTCAGGATCGCAGGCCAGCGAAGAACCAACGGTAAATAGTCGGTCCTGAATTTCTTTTAAAATAATTTTGGAAGGTACATCTTCAATAAGGTCATTCACCAGCCCGATGTATGAATTTAACTCATCCATCGTACCATAAGTTTCTATGCGCAAATGATTTTTGGGCACTTTCGTTCCGCCAATCAGGCTAGTTTTACCCAGGTCGCCAGTTTTGGTATAAATCTTTACTGACATAATTTTTTTAATTATAATAATGGATGGGGAACAAAAAAAAGAAGAAATAGTTTATAAAAATACAGCCGGCTAAGCAGGTTGGATAATTACTGAAGGATTGGCATTGATACTGTCTGTTTCAATAACACCATCGCGTAAGCGTATTACCCGGTGGGCAAACGCGGCAATATCTTCTTCATGTGTAACCAGCACAACGGTATTGCCATCGGTATGTATCTTACCCAGGATATCCATTATTTCATGCGATGTTTTAGAGTCAAGGTTACCGGTTGGTTCATCTGCCAGAATAATGGCAGGATCATTTATTAAAGCCCTGGCAATGGCAACTCTTTGACATTGGCCACCACTTAATTCATTTGGTTTATGGTGGCTTCTGTCATCCAGTTTTACCTTATGTAAAACTTCCAGTGCCCTTTCCATTCTTTCTTTTTTTGCAATGCCACTGTAAATAAGTGGCAACGCTACATTTTCGGCTGCGGTTAACCTTGGCAGCAAATTAAACTGCTGAAATACAAAACCAATTTCTTTATTGCGTATTTCAGCCAGGTCGTCATCAATCATCCGGCTTACATCATGGCCGTTTAAAATATAGCGTCCCTTTGTAGTTGTATCAAGGCAGCCTAAAATATTCATCAGGGTAGATTTTCCTGAACCACTGGGCCCCATTAAAGCAACAAATTCATTTTTCAAAATATCAATATTGATGCCTTTAAGTACCTCTAGTTCCTGCTTGCCTAAATAATAACTTTTGCAAATATCTTCCAGATGAATAATTCCCTGCATGGTGGTATTGTTTAATGATTTTGTAAATAATTATTTGGTAAAAGTTACCAGAGTTAGGGATTAAGCGATACAAACAAAAGTATTGGTCAGCCAAATAGCGGCTATTTCTTTATAACTTTTGGAACCTTAAAAAATTGATTGTCGTGTACTGGTGCATTTTTTAACCCTTGTTCCCTGCAGATGCTTCCTTTAACTTTATCCTGCCTCAATACGTTTACATTATCGCTCATATGCAACAGGGGCAACACTCCTGTGGTATCCAGTTCATTCAGTTTTTCTACAAAAGCAATCATTTTCTGTAAGTCTGTTTTAATCGCTGCTTTTTCAACAGTATTAAACTGAAGTCTTGCAAGGTGTGCAATTTTATCTACCAGGGTATCATTTACTTCCATCAGGTAAAAATAATGGATTAGGCTGACAGACCTGTCGAATTTATATGAATGGCAGTTAATTTTTCCTGCCAAGTAATGGCAGATGACTATTGAGTTTTATTATCTTTGTCGTCCTTTATGAATAAAAAAAAAGAAATTGTAATGAGTGGCATCCGGCCTACCGGATTTTTACACCTTGGAAATTATTTTGGTGCCATACGCAATTATGTAAAAATGCAGGAAGAGTATGATTGTTATTTTATGGTGGCCGACCTGCATTCGCTTACCACCCATCCTGATACAAAACAGTTGAAAGACAATGTACACAGGGTATTGGCAGAAAATATTGCCTGTGGACTGAACCCTGATAAAGTAGCCTTGTATTGCCAGAGCCAGGTAAAAGAAACATCAGAATTGTACTTGTATCTGAACATGCTTGCTTACACTGGTGAACTTGAAAAAACAGTTACCTTTAAAGATAAGGTGCGTCAGAGCCCTGATAATATTAATGCCGGATTGCTGACTTATCCCGTACTGATGGCCGCGGACATTCTTTTGCACCGGGCTAAATATGTGCCTGTTGGTAAAGACCAGGAACAGCATCTTGAAATGGCAAGAACCTATGTTAACCGGTTTAATCACCGGTATGGAGAAGTTTTTCCTGAGCCGTTTGCATTTAATTATAATCAGGAATTAGTAAAAGTTCCCAGCCTTGATGGAACAGGAAAAATGAGTAAAAGTGAAAATCAGATGGCTACGTTGTTTTTGGCTGATGAAGATGATATGATTCGAAAAAAAGTAATGAAAACTAAAACAGACGAAGGCCCGAAAGAAATGAATTCGCCCAAGCCGGGCTACATAGAAAATGTTTTTAGTTTAATGAAACTGGTAAGTACAGAAGAAGTTATTTCAAAATTTGAAGCTGATTATAACAATTGTACTATCCGGTATGGAGATATGAAAAAGCAGCTGGCAGAAGATATGGTACAATTTATTGCTCCTGTCCGGATCAAAATAAAAGAGATTTTAAATGATGAAAAGTACCTGAAAGAGGTGATGGAAAAGGGAGCTGCTAAAGCGGGTGTCAGCGCAAAGGCAACCATGCAGTTGGTAAGAGAAGCAATTGGGTTAAATTATTAATACCAGGCTGCCAACAGGTTTTAGATTTTGAATTTTTTATAGTCCAAAGTTTCCTACATTCACTTCTTTATAGAGTTTTCAGCAATAATTTTATCATCTTTAAATCACCCATCGGGGATAGGGCAACATGGCCAAATCAAAAAAACCAAAACATATTGCAGTAGCCGGAAATATCGGTGCCGGGAAAACTACTTTAACAGAAATGTTAAGCAAACATTACAAATGGATACCCCAGTTTGAGGATGTGGATCACAACCCTTACCTGAATGATTTTTATGAAGATATGCCCCGGTGGAGTTTTAACCTGCAGGTGTTTTTTTTAAATAGCCGGCTAAAGCAGTTGCTGGAAATTCAACATGGTTCTGAAACAGTTATACAGGATAGAACCATATATGAAGATGCCAACATTTTTGCTCCCAATCTGCACGATATGGGGCTGATGGGCAAACGGGATTACGATAATTACTACCAGTTTTTTGAAACCCTTAAATCGATGGTACAACCGCCAGACCTGCTTATTTATTTAAGGGCATCTGTACCAACTTTGGTAGCGCAAATTCAAAAAAGAGGCCGGGAATATGAGGAAAATATCAGGTTGGATTATTTAAAAAAATTAAATGATTATTACAACAGTTTTATTGACAGTTATAAAGAAGGCCCGTTATTAATCATTGATGCGGATAAAAATAAATTTGCAGAAAATGAAGAGCACCTGGGTCAAATTATATCCAGCATTGATTCAAAATTATTCGGGCTTTTTTAAACGGCTGATGTGGGACGTCGCATTTCTGATGCCGGGTATTTTTAAATAAATAAAAATTTAAAAGTCAGCGATCAGCCATTTAGTCTATCAGTTGATTTTTCATAGCAAAAAAAGCGAGGCCTACAGAGTTTTTAACGCCAAAGCGCTCCATCATTCTGTCTTTGATCGCTTCTACGGTTCTAGAACTTATGTCCATTTTTAGAGCAATTTCTGCTGCGGTAAATTCTAGGCAAACCAAGGTAAGTACTTCTTTTTCTCTGTCAGTAACAACAATTTCAGTAGTCAGGGTGGGATTGAATTTCTGCCGGCTGTAATTTTTTTTAACCAGTACTTTATTTACAAACGGATTTAGGTAAAAGCCCGTTTTCATAACTTCCAGAATAGCTTTTTTTATTTCAGACGGGTCGGTACTTTTTAGTAAATAACCTGCTGCACCGCAATCCATCAGGTGGCCTACAAAACGTTCGTCTTCATACATCGTTAAAATAATAACTCTAATATGGGGATAGTCTTTAGTGATTTGCTTAGTGGTATCAATGCCATCTTTTACGGGCATTTTTAAATCGCACAATACAACATCAGGGGCTGCCTCTGCAAGGTTTGCTAAAAGTTCTTCACCATTGTTTGCTTCCAGTACAAATTTAAATTCCGTGTAGGAACGCATTGAAAGGATAACTCCTTTTCTGAAAATCTGGTGATCATCGGCTATTGCAACTTTAATTGGATCCATAAAAACAGGTTAGTCAAATCTATGAAAATATTTATTTTTTTTAAATCAGAATAGCAGCAACGGTAATAACGGGTTTAGCATGTTTCTATAAAAACAACTCTTTAGTAAGTTGAATCTTTAGGTATTTCTAATGTTACTTTAAAATAAGTATGACTTGGATCTATTTCAAAAAAAATCCGGCCGTTCAATACTTTTATGCGACTGGCAATATTTTTTAAACCCAGTCCTGTAGAAACGTGGTTTAGCCTGTCAAATTCTGTTTGCACTATGCCCTG
>NZ_JACMOO010000214.1 GCF_014377975.1 Ferruginibacter sp. | reverse complement strand
TGAGTCAAATGAAAGAACAGTATCGTCCGCAGATTCATTTTTCTCCGATGCAACATTGGATAAATGATCCTAACGGAATGGTATATTACAACGGTATTTATCATTTATTTTTTCAATACAATCCTTACAGTTCGGTTTGGGGCCCAATGCACTGGGGGCAGGCAACCAGTAAAGATTTGATTCACTGGAAGCAGCAGCCTATCGCAATTTATCCAGATAGCCTGGGTACCATTTTTTCTGGCAGCGCTGTAGTGGATAAAAATAATACAGCTGGCTTTGGTAAAAAAGGTCAGCAGCCATTGGTAGCTATTTTTACGCAACATGATACCGTTGGAGAAAAGGCCGGAAGAAATAATTTTCAAAACCAAAGTATTGCATATAGTCTTAACGAAGGAAAAACATGGACTAAATATACCGGTAATCCCGTCGTTAAAAATCCAGGGCTTAGAGATTTTCGTGATCCAAAAGTGATGTGGTATCAACCGCAGAAAAAATGGATTATGGCATTGTCTGCAAAAGATAACATCACATTTTATTCTTCTCCTGATTTAAAAAACTGGACGAGAGAAAGTGATTTTGGACAGGCTAGAGGTGCACATGGCGGGGGATGGGAATGTCCGGATTTGTTTATGTTGGATGATAATAATACGCAGCGCTGGGTGTTGGTGGTAAACCTCAATCCGGGAGGGCCCAATGGCGGATCTGGCACACAATATTTTATCGGAAACTTTGATGGTAAAACTTTTACTTCCAGTCAAAAAGAAACGAAGTGGTTAGATTATGGTCCGGATAATTATGCCGGCGTTACATGGAGCAATACCGGCAAAAGAAAAATATTTCTTGGCTGGATGAGTAATTGGATATATGCAAACCAGGTACCTACCACAATATGGAGAAATGCCATGACCATACCAAGAGCGTTAAAACTAAAACATAACGGAGATGATATTTTTCTTGTTTCCCAACCTGTTGCAGAACTTTCTTTAATTAAATCAAATACGGTGGTAGCTAATAGTGTTATAATCTCAAAAAAAATGGATTTAACTAAAAAGACCGGAGTAGTAAAATTTCCCTGCAGTATTAATTTAAGCATGGATCAGATAAAAGATTTTTCAATAAAACTGTTGAATAATGCCGGTGAAGAACTGGTGATTGGATATGAAAAGAAAGGCAATCAATACTTTATTGACCGGACCAAATCGGGTAAAACAGATTTCGAAAAAGGTTTTTCAGCCAGGCATTTTGCACCCCGTTTTGCAGTGGGTTCAAAAATGAATATCTCATTAGTCATTGATGTAAGTTCTGTTGAATTATTTGCAGATGATGGTTTAACGGTGATGACAGAAATATTCTTCCCCAATAAACCTTACAATAAAATATATTTGTTAAGCGATGAAAATATTGTAATTAAAAAATTAGAATACACCAGTCTGAAAAGTATTTGGTAACAGATAGGTGATGATGATAATTGTGCGATAAGTAACAAAGAGTAGGGATGATACTCATTCGCTTACATTCGTTAAAATAAAAGTTATAAAAATGAAACTACTTTCATGTCTTTTTTTTGTTGTTTGTTCTGTGCCGGTGTTTGCTCAAATACCCACACCACAATGGAGACCAGTTTATCATTTTACACCTCAAAAAAACTGGACAAATGACCCGAATGGATTGCTTTATTTACATGGTACTTATCACTTGTACAATCAGCAAAATCCGTTTGAAAATAAATGGGGGCATATGAGCTGGGGACATGCCACCAGCAACGATCTTGTGCATTGGAATCATTTGTCTATTGCCATACCGGAAACGATTGATAAGGATACCACCCTGCGCTTTTCCGGCAGTGCTGTTTGGGATAAAAATAATACCAGCGGCTTTTGTAAAACTGGTGGTTGCATCGTAGCTATTTATACGGCTGATCAGCCGAATTTACAAAAGGAATCGCAGTTTATTGCCTACAGTAATGATGGGGGACTTACTTATACCAACTACGAAAATAATCCGGTAATTGACCTGCAAAAAAAAGATTTTCGCGATCCCAATGTGAGTTGGAACGAACAACTGAAACAATGGCTAATGGTGGTTTCGCTTCCCGAAGACCATACAATTCAATTTTATAGTTCTCCCAATTTAAAAACATGGAAATTGCTCAGTGCCTTTGGCCCTGCCGGGTTTACAGATGCTGGATGGGAATGCCCGTCTTTTTTTTCGCTGAATGTAAAGGGCAATGCAGATAAAAAGAAATGGGTATTGGTTGTATCTGCATCAGGTGATGTAAAAGGAATATTCATGCAATATTTTGTGGGTGATTTTGATGGTGAAAAATTTACAAATGATAACGCATCCGATGTAATATTACCGGTAGATTATGGCGATGGTTTTTATGCAGCCATTCCCTGGAATAATACTCCTGCCAATAAAAAAATATTTATTGGCTGGTTGGTGCCTGGTCCACAGGAAACAAATCCATGGACGGGACAAATGTCTATTCCAAGAGATCTTGGTTTAATTAAAACGGAGCAAGGAATTCGATTGGTACAAAATCCAACGTCTGTTATTAAAAATAATTTGTCAAAATTATCCGGTAAGCAGCCTGTTGAAATCAACAATATGACCATCGTAGGTGAAAAAGAAATATCCATCGCAAAAAATCATGCTCGGGAAGGAAATGCATACTGGCTGACTGCGAGAATAATTTGTGAAAAAGGAGTAACAGCAGGCTTTAAAATTGCACAAAAAAAAGATAAGGATAACAATACTTTGGCGGAAACTGTAATTGGATATGATGTTGCTAAACAGGAATTATTTGTTGACAGAAGTAATGCCGGCAATGGAAAAATAAAGAATGATAAACTCCGGCAAATTATTCCGCTTAGCAGTATTGGTGGTAAAATAAAACTGGAAATATTATTGGATAAATCTTCTCTTGAAATATTTGTCAATGACGGACAAAAAGTATTGTCTACTTCTGTATTTCCGGATAAAGATGCAAATGGCTTAGCTGTATTTAGTTCCGGGGGAAAGGCTGAAATACAATCGTTAAAGGTTTGGGATTTATCCAAAATAAAGGGAAAGTAGCTCAATGGATATTACAATATTTCTCTTTGGGTTATTTAATAATACTTCGCTAAGTAAAAGCAGCAACAAAATCTGCTTATATTACTCAAAATAATTTTTTAAAACCGGATGCTTTATCTTTATCAAAACTTAAGGTATGAGTATAGCATGGACAGGTGTTTTTCCTGCACTAACTACAAAATTTACTAACGCAGACAACCTGGACCTTTTATTATTTGAGCAGAATCTATATGCCCAGCTGGAGGCGGGCGTTAATGGAATCATTCTGGGAGGAACACTTGGAGAGGCGAGTGTATTAACCACAATCGAAAAAGAACGACTGGTAAAATTTGCGGTTGAAAAGTGTGCCGGCAAAGTGCCCGTTATATTAAATATTGCCGAAGGATCAACAAAAGAAGCGCTTCAACAAGCGTCCTTTGCCGTTGAATGGGGTGCCAAAGGTTTGATGATGTTGCCTCCCATGCGCTATAAAAGCGATCATCGGGAAACGGTGACTTATTTTAAAACGGTGGCGGATGCAACTGAACTCCCTATTATGATTTATAATAATCCGGTAGATTATAAGATTGACGTTACGTTGGAAATGTTTGCCGAATTGGCTGACTGTAAAAATATACAGGCAGTAAAAGAATCAACGCGTGATGTAACAAACGTTACCCGCATGAAAAATAAATTTGGTGACCGCTTTAAAATTTTATGTGGGGTAGATACGCTGGCCATGGAAGAATTGTGTTTGGGCGCAGATGGTTGGGTAGCTGGCTTGGTATGTGCTTTTCCAAAAGAAACTGTTGCCATTTTTAGATTGGTAAAAGCTGGAAGAATAGCAGAAGCCATACAAATTTACCGATGGTTTATGCCGTTGCTGGAACTGGATATTCATGCTAAACTAGTACAGTACATAAAATTGGCTGAAACACAGGCTGGTATTGGATCAGAGAATGTAAGACCTCCCAGATTAACATTGGTTGGAGAAGAAAGAGAAATGGTTTTAAAAATTATCAATGATGGTATTAGCTCCCGTCCATCTTTACCCGATTATTTAAATGCATAACAATGATTAAAGACACAAGTACAGAAGAAATCGAAATAGCAATGAATGCCGCATGGACAGCATTTCACGCCTACCGTAAATTGCCATTGAAAAGCAGGGCAGATTTTATGAGGGCCATTGCGATTGAAATGGAAAATTGTGGTGATGGATTAATTGAAACCGCCATGCGTGAAACCAACTTGCCTGAAGCAAGATTGCGGGGCGAACGGGCAAGAACGATTTTTCAATTGAATAGTTACGCTGCTGCCTGTGAAAAAGGCGACTGGCTGGGGGCTTGCATTGATACGGCCATTCCGGATAAAGTTCCACCTAAACCAGATATCAGAAAAATGTTGGTTCCATTAGGCCCTGTGGTGGTATTTGGTGCCAGTAATTTCCCTTTTGCGTATTCAACGGCTGGTGGAGATACTGCCAGTGCTTTTGCAGCAGGTTGCCCTGTAATTGTAAAGGCGCATCCGGCACATTTACAAACTTCTGAGTTGGTTGCTGGTGCCATAATACTGGCAGCAGAAAAATGCCAGATGCCGAAAGGAATTTTTGCACATATTCATGGTGCAAGTTTTGAAACCGGCAAGGCATTGGTGATGCATCCGCATACGAAGGCCGTTGGTTTTACAGGTTCCTATACCGGTGGAAAACAATTGTTTGATTGGGGCAATCAGCGCAAAGAACCCATCCCTGTTTTTGCAGAAATGGGCAGCATAAATCCTGTTTTTTTGTTACCAGAAAAATTAAAAAACGCAGCAACCGAAATAGCACAACAATATGCAGGTTCCATCACTTTAGGAGTTGGGCAATTTTGTACTAATCCAGGATTAATTATTGGTATTGAAAGTGAAGACCTGCAAATATTTATAAAGGAATTAGGGAATGCCATTCAAAAAGTTTTACCCTTACCTATGTTGCATCCCGGCATTGCTGGTGCCTATTCAAAAAATAGAGGCAATGCATTACAGCAGGAAAACGTACAACTGGTGGCAGAATCAGTTACTCCTGTAAAAGAAAACGAAGGAAACCCAACGATTGCTTCGGCAACAGGGGAAGCATTTTTAAATAATACTGTTTTACACCAGGAAGTTTTTGGGCCTTACTCATTGGTAATTCTTTGTAAAGACATGAACGAAATGATTGCAGTAGCGCAACACCTCGAAGGCCAGTTGACATCAACCCTTATGGCAACTGATGCAGACATCACAAACAATGAGGTTTTGGTTGAAGCAGTAAAAAATATTTGTGGAAGATTTATTTTAAACAGTGTTCCAACAGGTGTGGAAGTATGTTTAAGCATGCATCATGGCGGCCCTTTCCCATCTTGTACCGATTCAAGGTTTACTTCGGTGGGTGCAGATGGTATCAAACGTTTTGCCCGCCCCATTGCATTCCAAAACTGGAGTAACCAGCTTTTACCGGATGAATTACAAAATGAAAATCCTTTGAAAATATGGCGCACCGTAAATAACGAATTGACAAAAGTAATCGTGTCCTGATTAAACAGAAAGAGTTAACGGCGTTTCGGCTTTACCGGTTGAATAAACAAACCAGCCGGTAATTGCAGCCGATGCGATAAAATAAACCATCAAAAAAATTCGGATCCACGGAAAGTATTTAACTGCACCAAACCAATCTCCGGAATAAAAAATGATAGCCAGTCCAACGCTGGCTTTTATTAATTCCCAAACCAGTGCATATTTATTTCCATCCATTAATTCAGAATAGGCATATACATAAATAAATATAAAAGCACCATATACAAACATACCAGGACTTCCAATGGCTGCAATATTACCAAACAAATAACTGATTAATAATAACACACCTGCCAATTGTATCCAGATCCACATTAAGAAAAGTGGCTTTGTTTTAACTGCATACTTTTCAAAGTTGTATACGTCCTCAATTTTATTAACAAGGTATTTAGCTTCTACATCTGTAGGCCGCCAGCCCGTTGGCATAAACCAGATACGCAGTTTATCTTTTACAGTTTTTGCATGCCATGCATCTTGAATCAATAGCCAAAGATGTTGAAAATTTATTCTGATTGGATTCCATGTTTGTGTCGGTCTTGTAATGCCATATACAGGTTTTACATTTGGCAACTCTTCTTGAAAAGTGCCAAATATTTTGTCCCAGAAAATAAATATCTGCGAATAATTTTTATCAATGTATTCTTTGTTGATGGCATGGTGAACACGGTGATGCGAAGGAGTGACCAAAATTTTTTCCAGAAATCCCATACGGTTGATGTGCTGTGTATGGTACCAAAACTGTGCAAATAAATGGATAGGTGCTACGGTGGCAATAATGATGGAAGGTACGCCCAGCAAAGCTGCCGGTATCAATAAAAAAGCAAATAACTTTAAAAAAGTAGAAATGCTTTGCCGCAACGCACAAGCCAGATTAAACTCTTCACTGCTGTGATGAATGATATGACTGTTCCAGAAGAAGTTGATTTTATGATCTATGCGGTGTACCCAGTAACCGGCAAAATCCAATACAAAAAATGCAATTAAAACAGCGAACCAGGTTGATTGCATATGTGTCATTGCGATGCGGTCTGCAAGCCAATCGTATCCTAAAACGGCAATTCCAATTCCTAGTACGTCTTTGATAACATTGGTAATTCCCGAACTTAAACTTGCAATCATATCCATCGTTGGAACGGTATCTTGTCCTTTATACCAGCCATACCATTTTTCAAATAGCACCAATATTAAAAAAGCAGGCATGGCAAAAAGCAAAATCTTTCCGTACTGTTCCATGGCATAAATTTACAAAACCTTCTGTAAGAACTTTGCTAAAGTTTAAGTTATTTTGGCAATCAAACAACTTTGGTAAAGTTTAAATTATTTTGGCAGTCAAACAACTTTGGTAAAGTGGCAAAAGCTTGGTAGATTAATTTAAAT
>NZ_JACMOO010000025.1 GCF_014377975.1 Ferruginibacter sp. | reverse complement strand
TTGCAGTTTTGACTATTTATTTTTGGATAATTTTTGGTCTGTTTTATAATTCAGTTTGTTGTAACAGAACAGTGATGCAACGAAATAATAAAGCGGGTATCTAAATATCAAATCAATTTTCCTTTCTCATTTTCTATAATCTTCTTCAATTTTTTCTCACTTGGCTAATTGATTAAATACCTTGAAAAAAATAGCTGCTGCGGCAAACCCATTGTGGCATATTTTACTAATGGTGCATTTTTGCCGGAGCATAAAATGATACCAATAGGGGAGTCGTCCCCGGTATGCTCCTCGTTTTCTTTATAATAGTTTAGGTATATATTCATTTGTCCTGCATCTGAATGGGTGAACTCCGAAATTTTGAGGTCGAAAAGTATACTGCATTTAAAATTTTGTGGTAAAATAAAAAATGACCTCCGTAAAGCCCTTGTATTCGTATAAAGTACTATTGTAATTATCTATAATCTCATTGTTTTCTTCTAAATGAATTTCAAAAAACATCTTTTTATCTTTAATATCCTCAATCTCTAAAAAGAAGTTATTTTAAAATGGATTAATAAACCCACATGTAAAAAATTATCGTAAAAATCCATATTTAACCTAAATATATTTTGCACAATTTAAGATTACACCCTAATATAAAACGGAGCCCATAAAAATGAATTGCGGCAGGAGGTAAGTACAGCCGGAATTTTCATGCAATTATAAAAAAGTCATTTGATTCAAAGTATAACAGTAAACCATGAAAAAATACAATATCGTTTTCAAAGAAAAACGTTGGTATTTATGTTTAGTATGTTGAGAAAATAATTACGGAAAAAATATTTATAGTATTATCAATAATTAATTTTCCTAATTGCGGTTTTGATGGAAACGAAACAATGCCTGCAGCTGCTTTTCAATATTTTTACAAGTGCACAAATTGTTAAACTATACTAAAACCAAAGCAAGGGACATTGTTGCGTATATTGCAAATAAGGGACTGTAAATTGCCCACCAATATAAATGAATAAATTCTCATGGGCATAACTTCATTAAAAAGTGAACATCCAAACCAACTTCGGGACAATATGGACAATATCAACATAAAGCATCTCTTTCCAAATCTTGAAGAAGGTTTGTATACCGAAATGGTTAAACACGGAACAATAAAACATGTAAAAGCAGGTGAGGCATTACTTCGGGTAGGACAAACCATTCGCTCAACAATGCTCATTATAGATGGTATTGTTAAGCTATACAGAGAAGATGCTGAAGGCAAAGAGTTTTCTATTTATCATCTTGATGCAGGTCAGGCTTGTTCGCTTTCTATGGTATGTGCAGCGAAACATGAAACAAGTGAGGTTTTGGCAAAGGCCCTTACTGATACTACCATTTTAGCCATTCCGTTAGAGTTTATGGATCAATGGATGAGTAAATACAAAAGCTGGTATGAGTTTGTAATCACATCGTATCGCAATCGTTTTGAGGAACTATTAAAAACAATTGATGCCATTGCCTTCTCCAAGATGGATGAACGTTTGGAGAACTATTTAAAAAAGCAGGTAAATAAGTTAGGAGCAAATTTAAAAATGACTCATCAGGATATAGCCAACGACCTTAATTCATCCCGTGAAGTAATCAGCCGCCTGTTAAAAAAAATGGAAGCAAAAAACTGGGTCGTCATCCACAGGAACTCCATAGAGTGGATTAAGAATTAAACAGCCTGTGTGACTTATATCACGGTAGCTTCAAATAATTGCCATCAACTTTACAGCTATGGAAATAGCCGGATATATAGCTTCATTATTTATTGGTGTGGCATTAGGTTTAATTGGTGGCGGCGGGTCTATTCTTACTGTACCTGTATTGGTTTATTTGTTTGGTATTTCACCCGCCTTAGGTATTTCCTATTCCTTATTTGTTGTTGGTTTTACCAGCCTCGTTGGTGCCTTTAATAATTACTGCAAAGGTTTAGTCAATTTTAAAACAGTCCTGCTTTTTGGTGCATCTTCCATTACTACTGTTTTTATTACACGCAAATTTATTATTCCTCAGGTGCCAAATGTTTTGTGGCAAAGCGGTTCATTCCAGATTACACATGCTTTGTTGGTAATGGTAATATTTGCTATGTTAATGTTAGCGGCTTCCATTGCTATGATACAAAATAAAAAAGCATCTGTGGATGAAAACAGCCTTTCAAAAAAGAAGCCGGTACTTCTGTTGTTCTATGGTATTCTTATAGGATTGGTAACAGGTTTTTTGGGTGCCGGCGGCGGTTTCTTACTTATACCAGCCCTGGTAATATTAATGAAGTTGCCAATGAAGGAAGCTGTAGGAACTTCCTTGCTTATTATTTCCCTGAACTCCCTCATTGGCTTTATGGGTGATATAGGTCGTTATCCAATTGACTGGGACTTTTTATTTAGCGTTACAGCCATTGCCATTGCAGGTATATTTGCCGGTGGTTTTTTTAATCAAAAAGTAAACGCTGAAAAACTTAAAAAAGGTTTTGGATGGTTTGTGCTGGTAATGGGAATATATATTCTTGTTAAAGAAATTTTTTTGTAAATGTTATGTGACAATTATCACCGTTATATTTCAATAAACAAATGAAATTTGCATCATTGAATATTTTGGTTAAAATGGATGTGCAATTAATAAAGCAGAACAGAGAAAGAAATTATCTATGAAGAACTGGATGCAAAAAAATAAGCTGTTTTTTATTGGAGCTTTTACTGGAGCGATTGGAGGCTTTCTTTACTGGAACTATGTGGGATGCTTAACAGGCAACTGCGCCATTACTGCCAACCCAATAAGGAGCACAATTTACGGTACCGTAGTGGGTTCGCTGTTCTTAAGTTTTTTCAACAAATCATCAAAAAAACAAGTACACAATGATTGAATTTTTAAAGCAGCCTTGGGCCTGGTACGTGGCTGGTCCATTAATCGGGCTGATGGTTCCGGTACTGTTAATCACCGGCAATAAAACCTTTGGCATATCATCATCGTTGCGGCATATTTGTGCGGCATGTATGCCTGCTAAAATTCCTTTCTTCAGCTATCAATGGAAAAAAGAAGTATGGAACCTTGTTTTTGTATCAGGTATATTAGCCGGAGGTTTGATTGCAGGATTTTTCTTGTTGAATAATCAACCTGTTCAGGTAAACTCAAAATTAATAAGTGAGCTGGCAACTTATGGTATTACAGATTACAATTCTTTAGTGCCTCAACAGCTTTTTAACTTTACTGCCTTGTTCACGCTGAAAGGTTTTATACTGATTATTGGAGGAGGTTTTTTAGTAGGTTTTGGAACAAGGTATGCCGGAGGTTGTACTTCCGGTCATGCTATCATGGGCCTTTCTAATTTGCAACTTCCTTCGTTGGTAGCCACCATTTGTTTTATGACGGGGGGCTTTATAATGGCTAACCTTATTCTTCCATTTATTTTAATGCTTAAAATATGAATGATACAACAACTATAAAAATTAAGGAAATTAATACAGATTTTGAAGTGCGTTTTTTAGATCATCTTTCTACTGAAGAGCAACCACTCAAAGAGACGGCACTCTCTTATTTAAAATATTTATTGGCAGGAACTGCGTTCGGAATAATATTGGTGAAGTCGGAAGTTATCTCCTGGTTTCGCATACAGGAAATGTTTCGGTTACAAAGCTTTCACATGTATGGTTTAATTGGCTCTGCGGTTATTACAGCAATTATTTCTGTGCAGCTAATAAAAAGGTTTAATATAAAAACGCTTGGCGGAGAAATAATTGAATTGCCACAAAAAAAATTTAATAAAGGACAAATCTATGGCGGACTACTTTTTGGTTTTGGATGGGCACTTACGGGAGCATGCCCCGGTCCTATGTTTGCACAAATCGGTACAGGTGCATTAGTAGTAGTTGTTACTTTACTTAGTGCATTAGCAGGTACCTGGATGTATGGATTGTTAAGAGAAAAGTTGCCGCATTAATTTTTCAGGATCTTCACATCAAACTATTGTTTAGTTGGGCAGGTATTCGTTCCAGGCAAAGCATACAACGGACAAAATCCTACAAAGCTGGTTGATACAAAAATAGCACTCATTACTAATAATACTATTCCACATGTTTCGGTTACTGTTCCTGTGAAGTATAAAACAGCAAATACAATTGCGGCTAAAATTCTAATGATATGGTCTGGAGATCCCGTGTTTTTTTCATAAAATTTTTTTAATGTAGCAGCGCTACGATCTAACAGACTAAACCGATACACAAAAAACAAACGAATAATAACTTAAATCACTTATTCACAATTAAAAGTAACACCTTGATTATTGAATGAATTTGATATTAGTCACCCTGCTTTTTTGTAACAGGTATCACCAAACTGTAACTGTAATGGAGCGAATTTTGCCGCATAAAACAAACAACTATGGAGATAAAACAATTTGAAGACAAAAACCTTTCACAGTATAGCTATGCCATTTTAAGTAAGTGTGAAAAGAAAATTATATTAATTGACCCAGCCCGTAACACACAGCCATATCTTGATTATGCAAAAGAAAATAATGCACAGATAACAGGTGTAATTGAAACACATCCTCATGCCGATTTTATAAGCAGTCATTTGGAATTACATGATACAACTGGTGCAATAATCTATACAAGTAAATTAGTAAATGCTTTATATCCTCATCATTCATTTGATGAAGGTGAAACTATACAGCTTGGAAAAATAAGATTATCAGCTATCAACACACCCGGTCACTCACCCGATGGTATTAGTATATTGTTAGAGCACGCCGGAAAGCAAAAAGCAGTTTTTACTGGTGACACCTTATTTATTGGTGATTGCGGCCGACCCGATTTAAGAGAAGATGCAGGAAATATTAAAGCCTTCCGTAAAGATCTTGCCAAACAAATGTACCATTCCTTAAGAAATAAGTTAATGAGCCTGGATGATGATGTGTTGGTATATCCTGCTCATGGTGCAGGTACACTTTGCGGAAAAAATCTAAGTAAAGAAAACAGCAGCACTATTGAAGAAGAGGAAAAAACAAACTGGAGTTTACAAAATGCAACTGAAGAGGAATTTGTAAAGAACTTATTAGCCGGTCAGCCTTTTGTTCCTCAATATTTTTCTTTTGATGTGGAGCTGAATAGAAAAGGTGTATCAGCTATGAATGAAAGTTTATCCAAAATAAAAAGTGGTGAAGTAATTCATAAAAACACTAATTATTCTTTAGATAAAACAATATGGATTGTTGATACAAGAAAAGAAAACATGTTCAAAGACGGACACCTTCCTCAATCAATAAATCTGATGGAAGAAGGAAAGTTTGAAACATGGTTAGGCAGTATTATAAAACCCGGTGAACCATTTTATTTGGCAGGCGAAAGCAGCGAACAGATACAAAGAATGTTAATAAGGGCAGCAGCTATTGGTTATGAAAGCCAGATAAGGGAAACATTTGTTATTAATGATGCAGGTATTAAAGATGACAAAATTGATGTGGCTGAATTTAAAAATCACCAGAAAAATTTTACCATTGTGGATGTAAGAAATATATCAGAAGTAAAGGAAGGAAAAATATTTGCCAGAGCAATTTCTATACCATTGGCAGAAGTAAGAAACAGGATAAATGAAATCCCTGCAAATAAACCAATCGTAGTGCATTGTGCAGGTGGCTATAGAAGTGCAGCTGCCAGTTCATTAATCCATTCGATGCTTCATGGAAAAGTACATGTTTTGGATTTAGGAGAGGCAGTAAAGAATTTTATTTAGTATTTAAAAGTAAAAAATGAATAAAACAAAATACATACTTATTCTTATTTCAGCATGTATTTCAGCAATAGCTTACAGTCAAAAAAGCCATTATTAATAATTTTCACGGTGCGGTTGCTACCTTAAAGTTTTACAAAGCATGGTATGTAATGAAGAAATTGCATAAAAGATAATAAAAGCGCTGTTTCTTATTATCAATTACGCTTTCTTCGATCCACGTTTGAAAGGTAAATTAAGGGTAGAGTTGATTGCTTTTGGCGATGGGGTAGCAATTTTTACAAAAATAAATCAGTACGATCCGCTGCTTATTTAAGCCCAGGAAGCAGCGGCTGAGGAATTACAAAGCGCTATATTTATGTTTAAATCGAAGAAGCATAAAGAGGTAATAATTTTGAATTATACCTTGATCGTAAAAAGAATATAGGATAATATCTATTTGGTACAAACTATTTCCCGATAGTGATAAAAAAAATATCGTGGTGAAAACCACCAGCAAATTCCTCCGTTATAAATATTTAGCAGATAACCAATTGTGGCAAAATAAAAATATTTTTGTTATTGATTCATTATAAATCCCAGCTAAACTAACCCCCTCTCCCTATATCAAATTGCCCCCTTTAAAAACGATATAAATAAGGTACTGAAAATGCCTGCAGTTAGCGGAATAAAACAGTAATGAAGAACTCATAATCTCCCCGAATAAAATAAAAAAAGTAGGATTAAGATAGAAAATAAAAGGTAAAATATCTTTATAAAGCTTTTAATAAATAGTTTGTACCTTTTTTAAGCCAGACATAAGACCAGGTTACGATAAGTAATTCCAATCATTGTAATTAAGAACATATTGCAAAAAGGATAACTGATTCTGTTAATAATTCACTGAAAAATACTCAATATTTTTTTGTTAGAATGTGGATAGAATTAAGCCAGCGTTGCTGTAAAATTCCTGCTCGTTAGGGGTTTAACAGTGAATGATATTAAACAAACCTATGGTATCGGTTAAATCTTCAGTAACATAATTTTGGAACCACGTAATAAACACAATTGGTGTTATTATATAAATAGTTGAAGCAAAGTAAAAAATGTTTTCAGCTTAAAATCAATTACGATGGGTAAACAAAGCATTAAATAAATTAACCTTATAAATCCTGCTGTTAAGACAAACTGTAAATGGAGTACATGGCAGCTTGAAATAGAAATGCCTGACAACAATTTTAGGATTGATGTTGTGAAGGCAACTGATTTAAGAATATATTTAAAGTTGAAATAATTTGAATTCAGGAACAATTAATAATTTAATAGGATGCAAATGAAAAAAATAAATATTTTATTATTTGTGATGTTGGCTGTTGCAGCAGTGGTGTCTGCGCAGCAAACTGATGTAGCAGCGTCTATTCAAAACCATAATTTTGATCCTGCCACTTTGCTATGGTACGATGCACCTGCCAAAGTCTGGAACGATGCTTTGCCCGTTGGTAACGGTCGCCTGGGAGCCATGGTATTCGGCACACCGGATAATGAACGCATACAATTTAATGAAGAAACGTATTGGTCAGGCGGTCCATATTCTTCGGTAACAAAGGGCGGAGCTAAATATCTTCCTGAGGTGCAGAACCTTGTCTTTCAAAATAAATTTCTGGAGGCGCAAAAATTATTTGGCAGCAAATTAATGGGCTACCCGGTAGAGCAGCAAAAATACCAACCCATGGGAAACCTGGTTTTGCAATTTGATAACGGTAAGGAATATACGAATTATAAAAGATGGCTTGATCTTACAAACGGTGTTAGCGGTGTAGAATATTCAAGCGGAGGCGTAAAATATCACCGGGAAGTTTTTGTCTCTATTCCAGACCAGGTAATCGTAGTGCGGTTAACTGCAGATCAACAACAGAAAATTTCTTTGAGAGCTACTTTAAGAGGCGTGAGAAACCAGGATCACTCCAATTATGCAACAGATTATTTTCACATGTCGTCTGACGGAAATAATACTTTGATACTAAACGGCAAGTCTGCAGATTACCTCGGTGTAAAAGGACAGGTAAAATATGAAGCAAAATTAAAAGTAGTTTGTGAAGATGGCAGCATGACAATTGATGGAGATTATCTTGACATAAAAAATGCTACTTCAGTAACCTTGTACCTGGTAGCAGCCACCAATTTTATAAATTATAAAGACGTTAGTGCGGATGCACATTCCCGTATAGAAAATTATCTAACAGGATTTCAAAATAAATCTTATCATGCAATAAAATCGGGGCAGGTTGAAAGTTATCAAAAATATTTCAACAGGGTTACTTTAAATCTGCCTAAAACGGCTCAGTCTTATTTGCCAACCGATCAGCGGTTGCAAAATAACGTTACCGTAGCAGATCCTTCATTATCTGCATTGGCTTACCAGTTTGGCCGTTTTATATTAATTGCTTCATCGCTTCCCGGGACACAGGCAGCTAATCTTCAGGGTATCTGGAATGAAGATTCTGACCCGATGTGGGATTCAAAATATACCACCAATATTAATCTTCAAATGAGTTACTGGCCGGCAGATGCTGGCAATCTTTCAGATTGTGCCGAACCATTATACCAGCTGGTAAAAGATGTTAGTGACCAGGGTGCCCAGGTTGCAAAAGAAAATTATGGCTGCAATGGCTGGGTGCTTCATCAAAATACAGATTTGTGGATGGTAGCTGCGCCAATGGATGGGCCTACCTGGGGAACTTTTAGTACCGGGGGTGCCTGGTTGTGTAACCAACTCTGGCAGCAATATCTTTACACGAAAGATCCCGGATATTTAGAAAGAATTTATCCGCTTATAAAAGGCTCGGCACAATTTTTTATGGACTTTTTGGTAAAACAGCCCGGCTCTCAGTGGTATGTAACCAATCCTTCTTCCTCACCGGAAAATTTCCCCGGCAGGCCAGGCAATAAAACTTTTTTTGATGAAGTTTCCGGAAGCTTTATCCCTTTAACCAATATTTGCGCCGGGTCTTCTATTGATATGCAGATCATTGAAGATTTATTTTCCAGTTATACGGCTGCTGCAGCCCTTCTAAAAAGGGATATAGACTTTTCAAATAAAGTATCAGAAAGAAAAAAAATGTTGCTGCCACCAACAATCGGAAAGGACGGAAGTTTGCAGGAGTGGGCGCAGGACTGGGACCAGACCGAAAAGCAGCATCGCCATCTTTCACCGTTATATGGGTTATATCCGGGCGATGTACTTTCCTTTTCAAAAACACCGCAACTAATGGAAGCCTGTAAAATTTTGCTGGAGCGCCGGGGCGATGAAAATTCAGAGTGGTCCAGAGCCTGGAAAGTATGCCTTTGGGCAAGGATGAAAGATGGTAACCATGCGCTTAAAATATTAAAAGGCTATTATAAAGATGAAAGCCATGCACAGTTACTTTCAGGCCGGGGTAAAGTGATGCAGATAGATGGTACCATGGGCGTTGCAGCCGGCATTTCAGAAATGCTCATTCAATCGCAGGATGATAAAATTGAACTGCTGCCTGCATTACCTATGGAATGGAGCGAAGGCGAAGTAAAAGGAATGTGTACACGAGGAGCTTTTGCTATCAATATGAAATGGATGCAGCATAAAGTAACGAACTTAGAAATACTTTCAAAGCAGGGCGGTAGGTGCCGGTTACAAATGAACTCTAAAATGAAAGTTTATAACAATGGTAAAAATGTAAAGTTAAAAACCAATAAGGATGGAACAATAGAATTTGAGACCACAAAAAATGCAACTTATATTTTTAAATAAGCAGACTAGTTTATTTACAATCAAAATCAAAAAGCTAAAACACATTTCAGCCTTATACATCATACAATTAAATCAAAATACATGAAAAGAAACCGCATCTTGATTTCCCTTACTTTTTTAAGCATTTGTTTTTTACAAAGCAATAATTTGCTTGCGCAAAAACAGCTTACGCTAAAAGATATTTACGCCAGTAATACCTATAGTCAAAAAGGATATGGGCCTGTGCGCTGGATGAAAGATAATGAAGGCTATTCTACTTTAGAAAATGATAAGGAGTTTGGCGGAACAGATATTGTACGCTATGATGCTAAAACAAATGAACGGAAAGTGCTGGTTTCTGCAAAGCAATTAATTCCAAAAAATGAAAAGACGGCATTGCAGATTTCAAATTATGAATGGTCCGGTAATGACGGAAAATTATTAATTTTTACAAATACCAGGCGGGTATGGCGATACAATACACGTGGTGATTACTGGGTGCTCAATCTTAAGACAGGAAACCTTCAACAGGTTGGTAAAAACGTAGAAGCAACCACTTTAATGTTTGCAAAATTTTCGCCCGATGCTTCCAAAGTTGCTTATGTGAGTAAGCAGAATATTTATGTGGAAGACCTAATAACCGGTATCAGCAAGCAACTTACGCATGATGGTGGCGCAAATATTATTAACGGTACTTTTGACTGGGTATATG
The DNA here is from genome assembly GCF_014377975.1 of Ferruginibacter sp. Lineage (GTDB taxonomy): Bacteria > Bacteroidota > Bacteroidia > Chitinophagales > Chitinophagaceae > Ferruginibacter. The sequence goes on along the minus strand of NZ_JACMOO010000025.1, from coordinate 18,784 downwards.
AAGAAGAACTTGATGACCGGGATGGTTTTCGTTGGAGCCCCGATGGAAACTACATCGCTTACTGGCAATCTGATACAAAAAATATCGGTACATTTTATTTGATAGACAATGTTGATTCTATTTATTCAAGACCAATTCCGCTGCCGTATCCTAAAGTTGGTACAAAACTTTCTGCGTTAAAAGTTGGTGTCATTCCTGCTGTTGGCGGCAAAACAAATTGGTTCAAAATTCCGGGTAATCCTGCAAATAATTACCTGGCCCGTATGGATTTTATTCCTCATTCCAACGAAGTAATGGTACAGCAACTGAACCGTCCTCAAAACGAAAATAAGATATGGATCGGCAATGTAAAATCAATGTCTCTTAAAAATATTTACACAGAAAAAGATCCTGATTTTCTTGATCTGCATGATGATATCCGCTGGCTGGATAATGACAAATATTTTACCTGGACGAGTGAGAAAGATGGCTGGAATCATTTATACAAAATTTCCCGAAACGGAACACAATCAACATTAATTACAAAAGGAAAATTTGATGTGGTTCAAATCAATTGTATTGATCCGCAAAACGGGTATGTTTATTACATTGCTTCGCCGGATAATTTTACACAACGTTATCTCTACCGGAGCAAAATAGATGGCAGCAGTGATGGAGAAAGAGTTACACCTGCTGCGTTTACAGGCCAAAGCAGTTACCAGGTTTCCGGTAATGCAGAGTGGGCTATACAGACTTTTCAAAATGCAAATACTCCACCCGTAATTTCTTTGGTTCATCTTCCCGATCATAAAGCTATAAGAACATTGCAGGACAACCAGGAACTGAAAGAAAAATATGAAGCACTCCACCTGAATCCAAAAGAATTTTTAAAAGTAAATATTGGTGATGTAACGCTGGACGCCTGGATGATAAAACCAATAAATTTTGATCCATCAAAAAAATATCCATTATTGTTTTATGTTTATGGCGAGCCCGCCGGGGCTACTGTTCAGGATGATTGGGAAGGTGGTGCTCTGTGGGATGAATACATGGCGCAGCAGGGATACATAGTGATGAGTGTAGACAACAGGGGAACCAAAACGCCCCGGGGCAAGGACTGGCGAAATTCTATTTACGGACAAATCGGAATCCTTGCATCGATGGACCAGGCAGCAGCAGCGAAGAAAATTTTCAGCATGTATTCTTTTATTGATACTTCCCGTGTGGGAATCTGGGGATGGAGTGGTGGCGGACAGATGACGCTGAATTGTATGTTCCGTCATCCGGATATTTATAAAACCGGCCTGGCTGTATCTTTTGTTTCTGACCAAAGATTGTATGATGCAACTTACCAGGAACGATACATGGGCCTGTTAAGTGATAATGCAAAAGGTTATCATGATGGTTCACCGATAAATTTTGCAAAAAATCTGGAAGGAACTTTAATGATCATTCATGGTACTGCTGATGACAATGTTCACTACCAAAATTTCGAAATGCTGACGAATGAATTAATAAAAAATAATAAAATGTTTTACATGATGTCGTACCCCATGCGTTCACACGGTATTTACGAAAGAGAAAATACATCGTTGCATTTACGGGAAACGATGGCAAAATACTGGAAAGAACATCTATAATAAAATGAACTATTAAATAAATATTTATGGAAAATTATCCGAGTATATTTAATGATGTCATTGGCCCTGTAATGCGGGGCCCGTCTAGTTCTCATTGTGCAGCGTCTCTTCGTATTGGCAGGCTGTGCCGGGACCTGATGCAAAATGATATAATAAGTATTTTAGTTGAATTTGATCCAACCGGATCTTTAGCAGACACTCACACAGGACAAGGTTCTGATATGGGATTATTCGGTGGTTTTTTAGGATGGGAAGCAGATGATGAGCGTTTGCCCGAATCTGAAAAGTACATTGCGGAAGCTGGTATCCCGGTTCAATTTGCTGTAAGGGATATTAATGCAGCACACTTAAATACTTACCTGATAACATTAACTAATTCTAAAGAAAAAAGAACAGTAACTGCAATTTCTACGGGTGGTGGTATGATTGAAATAATCGCCATTGATGGAATTAAGGTTTCGATGATGGGGGATTTTTACGAAACGCTGATTTATTGCAAGTCTCCCGATAAGATTTTAGATTTAATTAATAGTGAGATGTCTTATGATTACTTGATTGTACACGACGAAAGTCCACATTTTATTGAAATAAAAGCACAACATTTTCCGGATGAGTTACTGCAGGAAAAGTTAGCATCTATGGAAGATGTACTATTCACAAAAAAGCTATCTCCTGTGCTTCCTGTTCTGTCCAGGAAAGGTGTAAAAGTGCCTTTTACTACCTGCAACGAAATGTTGGAATATAACAGTAACATAAATCTTTCTTTATTGGAGCTGGCTATTCTTTATGAGAGTGAAAGAGGAAAAATTTCTAAAGAAGAGATTATTGAGAAGATGCGGAAGATAGTGCGCATTCTAAGGGATTCTATAAAATCCGGATTAGAAGGCACACATTATGCAGACCGGTTGCTGGGAAGTCAGTCTGTAAATTTCAAAAGCCAATTGCAAAATAAAAAACTAATCAATACAGGAGCGCTGAATAATGTGGTGATGTATGTATCAGCATTGATGGAAGTAAAAAGTTCAATGGGTGTTATTGTAGCAGTGCCAACTGCAGGTTCGTGTGGTACTTTGCCGGGTGCTGTAATAGGCACTGCGGATTTTGTAAACGCATCTGAAGATGAAATGATCGAGGCGATGTTAGTGGCCGGTATTATTGGAATTTTTATTGCAACACAATCTACTTTTGCCGGTGAAGTGGCTGGATGTGGAGTAGAGTATGGGTCTGGAGGCAGTATGGCTGCAGCAGGCATCGTTTATCTTTTTAAAGGTTCGCTGGCCCAATCTGTCGCTGCTGCTTCTATGGTGTTGCAAAGTACACTTGGATTATCCTGCACACCTATCGCAAATAGAGTAGAAGCGCCATGTTTGGGCAATAATGTAATGTCAGCAACCAACGCTGTTACCTTCGCAAATATGGCACTCTCCGGGTACGATCCATTGATACCATTAGATGAAGTAATTCAAACCATGCACACCATTGGTATGGCAATACCACACGAATTTAAATGCACTAATATTGGCGGATTGTGTGCTACAAAAACAGCTAAAAATCTGGAAGCGAAATTAAATAAAGGAACAATGAAACAATGTTAGTTCGCAATGAAACATCCCGATATATTAATTTTCTTAGCCCCGCTCCTTTTGAGAGGGCTTGGGGTGAGGTCTCAGAGCCGGAAACAATTTTGATGTCAATCTAAGATTACAAATTATCAAGAGATCACCTTATTTAAAATAAAAATAAAAATGATATTGTATGTTCAGCAAAGAAACGTATAAAGCAAGACGGGAAAAATTAAAAGAACAGGTTGGCCATGGCATCATATTATTATTGGGGAATGCGGAAAGCAGCATGAATTACCCCGACAATACTTATCACTTTCGGCAGGACAGTAATTTTTTATATTTCTTTGGTATAGATCGTCCGGGGCTGTATGCAATAATTGATGTGGATACTGATACTGACATTATTTTTGGTGATGATATTAGTGTGGAGGATATTATCTGGACCGGTCCGTTGCAAACTTTAAATGATCATGCTGCACAGGCCGGTGTTTTAAAAACCTCCTCCTTAATATCAATTATAGATAGCATTGATGCGGCTGTTACTCAAAAAAGAAAAATTCATTACCTGCCGCCATACCGTGCAGATAATATGCAAAAATTAACGGGCTGGTTACACATTTCTTTTGAGTTATTAAAAGCCAGTGCAAGTGTTGAACTTATTAAAGCGATAGTGGCGCAACGTTCTGTAAAATCTCCGGAAGAAATTATTGAAATTGAGAAAGGCGTAAATACTACCATTGATATGCAAACCAAAGCTGTAATGCTGGCACAGGACGGTGTTTCGGAAATAAGTATTGCCGGCATTATTCATGGCATGGCAGTCAGCGCTGGCGGTAATCTTGCCTTTCCAACTATTCTTACTGTAAATGGGCAAATTCTGCACAATCATTTACATGGAAATATTTTAAAAAACGGCCAGATGCTGCTGTGCGATTGTGGTGCTGAAACAGCGATGCATTATGGCGGGGATCTTACCCGTACTTCACCCGTTGATGAAAAATTTACCAGCAGGCAAAAAGAAATTTATGATATCGTAGTGCAGTCTCATGAAGCTGCAATTGATTTATTAAAACCAGGGGTTTTATTTAGGGATGTTCATTTGCATGCCTGTGAAAAACTGGCGGAAGGTTTAAAATTACTTGGCCTTATGAAAGGAGATGTGAAAGAGGCTGTACACCAGGGAGCGCATGCAATGTTTTTTCAGTGTGGCCTTGGCCATATGCTTGGGTTAGACACGCATGATATGGAAGATTTGGGTGAAGAATATGTTGGTTATACAGAGACCTTACAAAAGAGTACACAGTTCGGATTAAAATCTTTAAGGCTGGGCAGAAAAATAGAAAGCGGTTTTGTATTAACGGTAGAACCCGGCATTTATATTATTCCTGAATTAATTGATCTATGGAAATCGGAAAAAAGATTTACTGATTTTATTAATTATGAAAAGCTGGAAACCTACAAAGATTTTGGCGGCATAAGAATAGAAGAAGATCTACTGATAACAGAAAACGGCAGCCGGATATTAGGTAAACCATTCAGCAGGGATTCGGAAAAAATAAAGAGCCATGCAATGTAAATTTCAGTACGGACAAACAAAAATAGTCAACTATCAAAATTACACAGAATGAAAATCTTTCTTACTGCGATGGTGATCGCATCTTTTTTTCCGGAACTATCATTGGGTCAAAAAATATTTACACATGCCGACACGCTCAGGGGCAGTATAACACCCGAAAGAGCCTGGTGGGATGTGCAGCGCTATGATGTGAGCGTAACGCCGGACTTTAATTTAAAAATCATTATCGGTGAAAATAAAATGACTTACCGGGTTACAAAAGATAACCATGAAACCCGGATGCAAATAGATTTGCAGGTTCCGCTTGCAATTGATAGTGCTATTTTAAATAATGGAGATCATTTAACTTACAGCAATGAAGAAAATGTTTGGTATTTAAAAATGCCGGATCAAAAGAAAGGAAATACTTACAGTGTACAACTTTTTTATTCAGGCAAAGTACACGAGGCTATCAGGCCGCCCTTGGATGGTGGCTGGATATGGGCAAAAGATTCTTTAGGCCGGCCGTGGATGACGGTTGCCTGCCAGGGTCTGGGTGCTTCGGTTTGGTATCCCTGCAAAGATCATCAAAGTGATGAGCCGGATAAAGGGGCAAGCCTTACGATGACCGTGCCTGATACGCTGACAGCAGTGGCGAATGGGCGTATTCAGTTTACAAAAAATAATGGGGATGGAACGGCAACTACCAAATGGGCTGTCGTAAATTCTATCAGCAATTATTGCCTTATTCCTTATATTGGAAAATATGTAAACTTCTCTGAAGTATATAAAGGAGAAACAGGAAATTTAACGCTCAATTATTGGGTATTAAATTATAACCAGGCAAAAGCAAAAAATTATATGCCTGAACAGGTGCATAAAATGCTTACGGCTTTCGAATATTGGTTTGGTCCTTATCCTTTTTATGAAGATGGCTACCAATTAATTGATGCATCTCATTCCGGTATGGAACATCAAAGCGCAGTGTCTTATGGTAATGGTTACAAATTTGGATACCGTGGTAAGGATCCATCAGGTTTTGGATGGGGATTAAAATTTGATTTTATTATTATTCATGAAAGCGGTCACGAATGGTTTGGTAATAATCTCACCACTAAAGACCTGGCAGATATGTGGGTGCACGAAGGCTTTACTAATTACAGTGAAACACTTTTTACTGAATACCACTTTGGTAAAAAAGCAGGCAATGAATACAACTTCGGTATCCGTCCCGGAATTGGAAATAAAACCACAATTATTCCTGCTTATAATGTTAATGCGCAGGGTAGTGGAGATATGTACAATAAAGGAGGTAATATGCTTCACGCCATCAGGCACAGCATGGACAATGATGTTTTATTCAGGAATATTTTGCGTGGCCTCAATAAAGATTTCTATCATCAAACGGTAACCTCAAAACAGGTAGAACAATACATATCCCGCTACGCAGGATTTAATTATCAAAAGGTATTTAATCAGTATTTAAGAAATCTCGAAATTCCTTCCTTTGAGTATTATTTTAGTAATGATGGGCGTACTGTTAATTACAGATATCAAAATTGTATTGATGGATTTAATTTACCATTAAGCCTGAACAATGAAAAAGCTAAAGTGCGTATAGTGCCCTCGAAAAAATGGCAGCACAAAAAATTAAAAATGGACGAGAAGCCACTTTTTGAAAAAGAATTTATTGCGTTTAATTATTATATAAAAGTAAAGCCCGTTAATAAAAAATAAAAAGATTTTTTTGTTGAATTGCTGAGATTATTTTTATTGAAAAAATAATGCTGTATTTTATCGGGACTGATGTTATTGTTCGCTTTATGCGTAGCATTCATCCGGCAACTGCATTAGATACCAAAAAAAATATTTTAATAAAAAAATTAATCTCTCCTGGAGAGTTGTTAACCGAAATTTTTAAATAAAATCTGCTAAGCCATTTTCTTTTATTGAATTACTATTTATACGATTCGGCGGAATTTAATGAATACCGGAACTATTATAATTCAGCAAAAGAGGTACTTTATTTAAACCGGAATTTTGACAGTGGAAGAAAGAAACATCCTTCCAGAGAAATTATTATTACTGAAGGATAAACTAAAGAGATATTGGAATCTTCGCAAAAACGAGATCACTAAATCCTCAGGAATAAATATGTATTTTTTGTAAGCCTGAAATGTTTGCATTAATACCTCTGAGAAATTAAAATGGAGGAGTGTTGTAGTTTTTAAGGAAGAATTAGACCTGATTTTAAAGATGGCGTATTGAAATTTTGAAGAGGAATTTTACCGGAGTCTAAAAAATTTAATTAGTGAACATTTTATAAAAATGGATTTAGGACAATTAATTATCGATTACAAACGGTTTAAGGACTGTAATGGTGCTCCAATAATTTATACAGGGGGATGGCTAATAGGCTTTGTTACACATGAGGTATCCACATGGTCAGGAATCACCACCCATGGCGACACAGATATCGCAAACCCAGTATTTATCGCTTCGGATTTGAAATTAATATAGATGAAGCCAATAGTAATTTTAATAACATCGCTCCCTATATTCACTTTTTCTTGGTTTGGATACCTGATAAAAAATGTGTACCGTTCTCGATTTTTTTTGCCAGTTTCCGGATGGTTGTTTTTTCAAAGGCTTTTTGCAGGCTATTTCTTAAAACAGTGTAAATATCATGAAAAGCACAAGGGTGAGCAGCAAAGCATTGCTTTAATCCTAAACCGCAGGCAGTGAATATTTGCAAACCATCTATCGCATTAACTATATCAATGATAGGCGTATCCATCTGGTAATCTTCAATAAAAAAACCACCATAAGGGCCTTTAAGCGAAGTGATAATTTTATGCTTATTGAGTAACTGCAATGTTTTAGCCGTAAATGCTTCAGGAGCATCAATTTCTTTTGCAATCTGCTTTACATTTAATTTTATTTTATCATCAGCTTTTGACGCTAAAAATATAACAGCTCTTATTGCATATTGGCATGCTTTTGAAATCATTATTTAAAATTAATTTGTCCGAATTTACAGAAAAAATTATGCACTCAATTTATCTGTTTACAACGGCTCATTAACTTATATATTCTACAACGGTATTTTTTTACGCTTTTTAAAATCCTTGCAATATTGTTTGCCCTGCTTTTAGCATTTGCAGCTATGCTTCCGCAAAATAGTTCATCAACCGTTTCTTCAAAAAGTATCAACCACTTGTCAAAATATTTTTTCTCCAGTTGCAGGGACAAGGGCTTTGCTAGGGATCGCCATATATTTTTTTGAATACAATAAAGTTGTATTCAAAAAATTGCACATAATCTTCCGGGGCTTATCCCGGTTTTGTTTTATAATGGAATTGAAAACGGGCGCAGGCAAATCATCTTTCCGCACTTTTGTATAAAATTGGTGAACCGGCATTTTTATATCTTCTTCCGTTTTAATATCCTGTTTAATACTTTTTTATTTTCCTTCACTCATACAATTGTTATTATACCGTTTTGTTTTATAGATGCTAAACGCCGCATAAAATTATCAGCCATAACTGAAGCCCTCCATTTGGCATTGGAGCCAATAAAATGCTCATCAATGGTTTGATAAAATAAGAATAGCCACCTTTCAAAATGGGCAGTTCCAATGGTATCCATTTTGGCATGTTTCGAAAATGGGTTACCCATGTACCCCTTTTCGCCAAATAAAGCAGCATTCCAGAACAGGTACATTTTTTCTGAATGGGGTTGCCAGTCTGCAGGAATGTATTGTAAAAAAATGGGAGATAATAATTCATCGGTCTTTACTTTTTTATAAAATTGATCTACCATTAATTTAATGTCCTCAATGCCTGTTATATTTTTTTTTAATTTCATTGTTTTACTATACTTAAATTGAAAAGCTGGTAACAAAATAGTAGATTGCCCAACAGATAAATGCAATTAGCAATATCCAGATCCATGATGGCACAGTTTGGGGGGTTTCACTTCCTTCTATAATAAATTTTTTTTGAAGGCCCTTGCCGTAAGCATTTATCATTAATGATACTATGCCATCTACAATATCATTTTCTTTTATGCCTTCTATAGATATTGCCGGACCGTTGCGTACAAGGAAAGGTATTTTGCGTAAGCCTTCTTTACCCGTCACGTCTTTACTTACAATAGTTAATGTATGTTGGCCATCGGTTAGCTTCCGGGTATCCAGCTCAAAATTTACTGGTGTTGCAAAAGATGCAATGGGTTGTTTTTCATCATCTATAAAAATGCTGATGGTACTTTTAGCTTCCATACGCTTCTGTATTAAAAATGCTGTTTTTAATGTGGCTTTTATTTGTTTCGCCCGGCTTGTATAAATAGTGTATGCTCAGGAACAAACAAATTAATACAACCACCGCAGTAGCGGCTATTATTACAAAGTCCCAGTTGCTTTGTGGTCCTGTACCATGGGTAATGCCTTTAAATATTCCTGGCTGGCTTACTTCACAAACGGGACAAGCTATTGCCCATTGATAATTTAAAGAAAGAGAAATTAGTGCAAAAATTTTTGTCATATTATTTGGTTTCTTTTTTAATAAGGTCCATTATTTTTTTAACTTCTTCTATAGGTATTTTCCGGGCATTATTTCCCCAGCTGCTTCGTTCGTGATTAATTATTGCCTCAACTTCTTCGGGTTTCAAATTGCTATTTGTTCCCACTGCTGGCATAACGCCGTATTCAGCCCTTGCGTCATATCCTTTCATTATGATATTGATCATCATTTCCGCGTTGTCATTATTTACAACAGGACTTCCTTTAAGCGGTGGAAATGCGCCCTTAAGTCCTTCTCCATTTTCCTGGTGACAACTTTGACAATTAGCAGTATATAAAGCTACACCATTTAATGCCCCTGTATTTGGTGTATTAGCGGCAGTTGTTTTTTGTTGTCTTTTGTATAGAAAGTCTGGGGCTGGTGTACCGTCAGGTAATTTTATTTGTTTTAAAGATTGCAGGTAGGCAACCAGATTGAGCGCAGCTTCTGTGGCAACAATTTTTCCCATAGATGTATCAAAATATTTATCGGGTACATTTACCACCATGTCATTTTTACCAGGATTTTTTTTTATTTCAAATAAAAAACTATAGGATGGCATAATAGATTGCCGAACTACAGACCTGGGCTGGTATAAATGCAATAAATGCCAGTCAATACCGGGTTGCCTTATACCAATATTGGTTAGGTCTGGTCCGGTACGTTCTGTACCCATTAAAGTGGCTGTATTTACCCAGGTACTGATGCGTTCGTTTCCGGCATAGTCTGCAGCAATGCTGGGCCGGCTGCCCCATATTTTATCCATATCAACATTACGAACCTGTTGCGTATGACAGGCCACACAGCCATTGGCAATATAAACGTCTTTACCTTTTTGCTGAGCCGCTGTTAACGGTTCGCTGCCAGGCAGAGGATGATTATTATTTTGATTGTTTAGCGCTGGTAAAATAGCTACTAAAATGGTAAGCACTAAAAACATTAAAAAGGCTGTTGTGTATAATCTTTTATGATTGCTGAATATATCCATTTTATGTTGATTGCTTTTTATAATTGATAACTGTATTTTCTTTATTGCTTATTGTGCTATTTGAAAAAGACTAATAATTTATTATTCTATTGCTGGAAGAATAATAAAAAGTAAATCTTCAATTATCATAAAGCAATACAGTATTATTTTAGCACACTTCAAAAAAAAGTCAGGCTTCCGGCTGTAATGTTTTTAGTTGTGCTACACCTTCCTTACGAATATTGATTGCCTCTTTTCCTAAAATCATCTTATACATGTTGCAGGCAAAAATAATATGCGACAGCCACATCATAGTTCCTCCAATTGCCCGCCAGAGCCAGTAAGGAAACATCAATTCTACACTATCTATAAAGGGTTTTCCTTCCTGCCACATTAACCCTTTTAATGTTCCACCTATCATTAATGGAATTGTATAAAAGAGTAAACCGATCAGGGCCATCCAGAAGTGAACACCTACCCAGGTAAAAGACGGTTCTTTGCCTGTTAGTCTTGGTACAATCGAATAAATAAATCCCCATAAAAAAAAGGCAATGATGCCATACATGGTGAGATGGGAATGGGCTATAGTAAAATCGGTAAAGTGCCAGATAAGATTGGTGGAACGGAAAGCCTCTACTGTACCTTGCAGGGAACCGGTAAAATAAAATATGATACCTACCAGGTAAAAAGGCAATGTATAACTGCTGCCCAATTTGTGCCAAGAGCCATTAAAAGTGAAAACAAAATTAGTGGTGCCGGCTACTACTGGTATAATCATACCTACACTACCTACAATAGCCATTGTTTGAAGCCACCAGGGTATTGCGCTAAAAACAAAATGATGCGTTCCGATAAGGGTATAAAAAAATATCTGTGCCCAAAATGCCATAATACCCAGGCTGTAGGAATAAATAGGTTTGTTTAATTGCTGTGGTAAAAAATAATAAACCAGCCCTAGGGTAAAAAGCATAAACCACATGCCTACACCCTGGTGCATATAATACCCCTGCGAAATGGTTTCGCCTAACCCATTTTGCCAAAAAGGCAAATAGGCAACCAGCGTAATTACAATTGCGAATATTATGGAGGCGACCATATACCAGTTAGATACATATATTTCTTTAGTAGCCCGCCGGGCAATGGTGTTCAGGAAATTTATAAGTGTAAGTACCAATGCCAAAGCAAACAACCCCATTACCGGCCAAATATATTCCCGGTATTCGCCACCGCCGTTATTAATACCTGCCATTAAAAAAATACTGCCAATAATTACTGAGGCATTAATTAAATACAAAGAATACCAGGCAAGTTTTAAGCTTGCAATTTTGGTATTGCTTACCATGGGTATAACGTAATACCCCAACCCCAACATTCCTAAAGAACTCCAGCCCCAAAATACTGCATTGGTATGTACGGGTCTTAACCTGCCGAAACTTAGCCAGCTAAAATGATCCGCATCGGGTGCAACAAATTTAATACCTGTGTATTCCCCAGCTGTGGTACCAAACAACAACCAAAAAGTGGCACTTACTAAAAACCAAAGAATTAATTTTGATAACTGGGGATCAATGTTCGGGCGTTTCAGGGCTTTTTTTTTAGCAGCCACAAAGCCCCTATTTGTTTGCTCATTAATATGGGTAATCAATCCTTTGTCATCAGATGGAGCAAGATCACCCCTTAGCTCATTGTTCGCTAACTTAAAGGCTTCCGCTTTTTTTTTCTGTTCTAAAACCGTATCAATTTCATCTCCTTCGAGGTTCGTTAAGTAATTGGCAAAACGTGTTGCTTCTTCTTTGTCTTTGCCATCCTTTGTTCTTTCTACTACGTTCTTCAATCTTAATAAAAAGATAAGAAGTGCTATCATTATGGGAATTAAAATAAGTACAAATGTGATTATGATACCCGGTTGTGTAAAAATCGAATTACCTTTTTGTGCAGTTTGGCCAAATGCCGGGCTGCAGCAAAGGAAAACAGCGAGTACCGGCATGCAGGATTTTAATCTTTTCATAATTACCTTGGGTTGATTTCTAATAACAAAAATAGTAAAAAATCTATTTCGGATAATTTTATCTTATTTAAATAAAAATAAGATAAAATGTTAAAGCTTCTGTATTTTGAGCCACATTGAGCCAATTCATTTACTGAATATTTATGCAGAAATACCGACTATTTTTAAGATTAAAATTTAGTAACCATAAATTACACATACGGAATTCGATAAAAATTATTCTTTAAAAAAATGAAGTAGTTAGGAAATTAAATTTTAAATTATTTATAAAAGGGTAGGATCTATTTATCCAGAGATGTTGTAAGGGTCAATAAAAATACAGACTCTTTTATTGCATGTACGCTATGGGGCAACCCTTTGTGTAAAGCAATCATATTGCCCAGACTTAATACAATTGACTCATCATCTGTACTAAAATTTATTTCGCCTTCAAGCACCTGCACACTTATAATTCCCCCTGCTGTATGCTTTTTTAAAACAGCATCTTTGTGCAACGCAATCAATACAATGCGCATTCCATTTGTTTTATATACAGATATAGCGTTGCGATCGCTGGTTTCCCAGGCCGTTTCCGTTTTTATTTGCTTCATAAATTCGGTAATATTTATGCCCACCAGGGGAGCATCTAATACACGGGCTCCCTGCGGCCGTTGCGCTGTAGCATCATTGTTTTTTGTTTCCATGACTATTTTTTTTAGTAGAAATTTTTATTTGCTCAATTTCGTTAGTGCTTTTCCTTTGTGTACCGCCACATGGTCTGTTTTATCGCTTTGTATTGCATATTGAGGATGTTCTTTAGTTGCGTTATGTGTATATCCTTTGTACTCAAAATTACTGGTGTGTATATCTATAATTTTACCAGAAACAAAGCCTGCTTCCGAATTCCATTTTACATGATCGCCTGTTTTAAATGATTGTTACATTTGATAGGCATTTATTTTACTTTTCAATTATTACTTCAAATTATTTACTGCAAAAAGCGCCTGATTCAACCGCACAATGGCTTTGTATGAAATAACTGTAGACATTTTGCCCCATATGCTTACGTAACTAAACCTGCACCAAACTATTCATAATTCATATCATTTTTTAGAATTATAATGGTCGATAAATAATATATTTAAATGAGTGCCTGGGCATGTTATTTTTTGGTTTCTTCTAACGCCTTTATCATTTCAACTATCAATTCATTGCTGTAAATAACCTTCGCATTTAATAGCAGGTATTTTAAATTATACTTTGGCAATAAGGATACACATTCATGAGCTTCATCGCAAGAATATTTCAAACCTTCAAAACGGCACTATATCTACTATTAATTGATCAGAGAATATTTTAAAATGATGCCGGCACATTTCAGATCATTGTATTTTTAATTATAATCAATATTGAGTCCGTTGCTAATTAATAAATGACAATATTTAAAAAGTAGATACCGTAACTATGGTAAAGTTTTATTGGTTATTTTTTTTGTTGTGACAATCCTGCTTTTTATAATGAAAACTTAGTACAATTTTGAATCCAGAATATTATCTAAAAAGGAGCGTAAATAATTACTCATTTGCTGCGGCCGACTATCTGCCATTAAATCAAAGTATCATCATCTTCATTATTTCCCCAAAAACCTTCGCGAAACTTTGTTGCGTTGCTACAAATTCAATCAGGCAGATTGCACTTTGCCATTTTATTGCCTGCCTGGTTTTGTACCCCGAACCCTAAGCGGTGCACAATGCTGCAGAGAAAGCGGTTCTTAGGTCATTTCCCAGGCAAGTATAGATGGAAGTTTAAGACAACAAACATATTGAAAACATAGAAGCTTCAGTGATGCCAGTGATTTAATACACCGATTTCAGAATTCTTATTTCAACATTGCAGAGTTCATCATTTATTTTTATACCACAGGATAAAACAGTTTTTCTACTACCGTGCATCTTTTCAAAAATTTCTATAAAACAGCTTCCGCAACTGCCCATGCCACTACACAGGCCTCATCGCTAATTTCGTTCACCAGCTTCAGACCGCTTTTTCAATCTTAAATTTAGCATTTCAACTACCAGTGAAAAAAAGAGGCAGGAATAAATAATACTTTTACTGATCTCCTGGTGCAGGCCACTTGCAACCAATACTACGCCGATGACTACCAGAAATGACAAGGCCAGCATCTGTAATGTTGGATTAGCATTTATGATTCTTGTTACCGGTCCTGCAAAAAGCATCATAATACCGATCGATACAATTACTGCAATAATCATGATGATAACATTTTCTACCAGTCCTATCGCTGTTAGAATAGAGTCGAATGAAAAAACTGCATCGACCATTACAATCTGAATAATAACCCTGCCAAAGCCAATTGTTTTACTCCCTTTTTTCAATTCCTGTTTGTCATCTTTTTGAAATTTATGATGAATTTCCAACGTGCTTTTTACAATAAGAAAAATACCACCTGCAATCAGTATAAGATCCTTATAGCTTAATGGGATGCTTTTATTTGCGTGGACCTCAAGAGCCGGGATTATAAAAACAGGATCTTTTAATCCGATGATCCAATTGATACAAAGTAACAGGCCAATACGAAAAACCATCGCCAGTGTTAAACCTGTATTCCGGGCTTTGCGCTGCTGCTCTTTCGGTAATTTGCCCGCAACAATGGAAATGAAAATAATATTGTCAATGCCCAATACAATTTCAAGAAAAGTAAGCGTGAGCAGACTTATCCAGATAGCGGGGTTTGCAAAGTCTGGTGTGATGAAATTCATAAAAACGATATTTATATTTTACAAATTTGTAAGTTCAACTAATAAGTAATTAATTCAATTAAAAATAAGTGTAACTCAGCGTAATTATTTTTTTACTTTAAAAAAAAGTAATTTCTTTTATCAATAAAACGAGTATGATAAGTAAAATAAGGAAGATAAAATATTTAAAACAAGATGTACAGGCAGAGAAAGATTTATTAGTCTGGTTTTAGTTGAAAACAGGAAGACGCAAAATAATGATCTTAATTTTTCTTATCTGAATTATTGAAAAAAAAGAATTGCAAGACGTTTATTAAAGATCAATATTGTTTTGCTTACTGTGTTCGAAAATAGGATTCCTCTGTTGGTCCTCCGGATAATTAAAGCGACTGTTAACGAAACGTTGTGAAAAAAATTTTAGAAATAGACAGATGAAGATATTAGTGGAGGGAGGCATATTTTTGATCAGCTTCCTCTTTTAATTTTACGGACAAACGGATCTTTATTTTTACATACTCCTTTTTTTTTATGGTTATAACTTTTCTCTTTAATTTTTAAAAGTAGTATCTCCTAATGGCTTAAAAATTTAGGTAAATGGATATCATTCCGGCCTTTAAATTCGCAAACTTTAACTATAGCAATCAAAGTTTTCATAGTTTAATTGCGAAATTTTTGAATATGCTTTTGTTGATACTGATTTACAGTAACGTCATCTGAATAGGTATACAACAAATCAGCGTCCTATGCAATCATTTTATTAACGTCAAATCCCGCTACTATTTTGCCTGCAGCAATTAACCGGTTTAGCAATAATATGGATGATGTATAGTTTTCTAATTCATATTTATGGTAACCTGGCCGGAGTCAGAATTATAAATAGTCTCTTGCCTATCACTGGTGAAAACAGCCCAATTTATTTATATCCTGTGAGACTCTTTTATTTAAATGTAAAGGTATAATTCCGGCATTAAAAAGAGATTAATAAATAATTAGAAAGCAGTTAGAATATTTATTTGGGGGTGAAATCGGCTGCAACAGGTAATTGAATATTAAAAGTTGTTTCTTTTCCAATAGTGGATTTTGCATTTATTTGTCCGTTGTGCAATTTAATAATGCGCTATACCAGTGGCAAACCTACGCCAAACCCACTTATTCCGCGACTATCTTCTGCCCTAAAAAATGGTTGAAAAATATTTGATAAGTCATTTTCAGCAATACCCTTTCCTTTATCTTTAATTGAAATAATTATGGTTGTTTTTTCAACAGACAGTTTCACTTTTGCTAAGCCGTTAACCGAAAATTTACAGGCATTGGAAACAATATTTTTGATAGCTGCAAATAGTAGTTCAGCATTTCCGAATACTACCAGTCTTTCTGCAACCTCGGGTAATTGTTCAAATTCCAGCTTTACTGAATAGTGCTCACCAAATTTTATCATTTCGCCGGGAAGGCGCATTAATATTTCATCAATTCTAATTAGTTCAATTTCTATGCCACCTGCCGTACCAGAGGCTTTGGCAAACTCCAGTAAGGTTAGGGTGAGTTTGTTCAGGTGCCGTACATCCTGGTAAACGGATTGTATAACTTTACGGTAATCTTCTGCCACTCTATCCCTTTGAAGTGACACTTCTAACTGGCTTGATATCGACGTTAATGGAGTAGATAATTCATGCGAAGCGGTAGATATAAAACGTGTCTGCATCTCAAAACCTTCCTGTAATCTGTTTAGCAGGTCATTTAATGTGTTGATTAAGTAGTTCCATTCATCATCCGCATTTCCTGATTTTATCCGGTGAGCTAAACTTTGTGCAGAAATAACGTTTACTTCATCGGCAATTTTTCTAATAGGCTGCAATAATATTTTTGAAAAAAACCAACCGGATATAAATGAAATTATGATGACACCAGTGAAACCAAAACACAGGATAATCTGTAAACGACGGAGGTTGCTTCTTCCTTCTTCATCAATAGCAGACGCAACAATAACCACTTTGATATTATTGTAATAATTTGCAATGGCCTCTTTTTTGCCAACGTTAAAAAAATAGCTTTGTTTTGTTTTTGCTTCACTTAATATATCATTGCTAATTTGTAAACTATCACCTGCTGTGTCATGATAAGAATAAATTATTTTATTAAGATGGTTATATACCTGGATTGTTTTATTTTTTAATTCTATTGCGGTAGCGCCATCTATTTTACTCATAATAGCGGAGTCAAATATTGAAGGCTGGCTAAGCAGATTTGCAGTAGTTAAGGTACGGCTTGTTAAATGCGTTTTAATTTTGTCTATCCTGTTGGTGTAAGAAAAATAATAGATAACACCACATAATAAGGATAACAGCAGAAACATTATCAGGGTAAAAAAGATTGTTATTTTAATTCTTACGGGCATCAGTTGTTTTTTAGAATATAGCCCATTGTAAGCTCCCCTTAAATTTGTGCCAATCAAAAGTATATTTTTTTTCGTTTAACATGGGAAACGGATTAAATAAACTCAGCCGGTGGAACAAAGCCCAACGATTGATGTGGTCTTGAACAATTGTAATCTACTCGCCATTGCTCTGCTTTTTCTCTAACATCATTTAAACTCATAAATACATAAGCGTTTAATAATTCCTTTCTAATGTTTCCGTTGCACCTTTCAACAAACCCATTTTGCATTGGCTTTCCGGGTTGTATAAAAGCTCGTTCTATTTTGTTTTCTCTACACCACATGTCTAATTTATTTGAGATAAATTCAGGTCCGTTATCAGTTCGTATTATCTGCGGTAGCCCTCTGAACTCTTTTAAATATTCCAATACTCTAATTAGCCTTAATGCCGGTAATGATAAATCTGTTTCAATGTGTAATACCTCTCTGTTGTAATCATCGATGATATTTAATAACCTAAAACGTCTTCCATCCCATAAAGTATCACTCATAAAATCAATACTCCATACTTCATTAATTGTTGCAGGTTGATATAATGCTTGTTTTACTCTTTCTGGTAAACGTTTTTTTGAACGCCTACGGATATTGAGTTTCATCGCTGTGTAAACTCGATACACTTTCTTATGGTTCCATACAAAACCTTGTCTTCGGATTCTGTAATAGCTCTGCCAAAAACCAATAGCAGGATGTTTTTCAACCAATGCACTGAGTTGATCAATGACTGCTTCATCAGCTTTAGGCTTTTGTTTATACTGTTGTGTACTTCTAGGCAGCCTTACTGTTTTACATGCCTGACGTTGGCTTACCCCATATTCTTTAATCATGTGCTTAGCCAAGCTACCTTTTTCATCAGGCGTTACAGCTTTTTTGCAACAGCGTCTTTTAAGGCTTCATGTACCAGACTTAAATTAGCATACATCCGCTTTAAACGATTATTCTCATCCTCGAGTTCTTTAACTCTCTTAAGTTCGTTTACATCCAATCCTGCGTAGCGTTGTCGCCATTTGTAAAATGCAGCAGTTGTAATACCTAACTCCCTGCATAAGTCTTTAGCATCCCGACCATTCTCATGCTCCTGGATAGCTTTCACAATTTGGGTTTCTGTGAATCTTGTCTTTTTCATAATTGACCTCCTTAGTTTTAAAGTTAACAATTTTGTCAACTTTTAAGTGGCCGAATTTTGGGGGAGCTTACAGTATTAGGAAAATATGCTTCTTACCGCACAAATTTTTTAGCAAGTCTAAATAGTACTGGAATCGTGCTTCAGGCACTTGAAAATGAGATGTCGACTAATTATGCTGCAGCCAAGTTAACTTGCGATAGAATGTGCGGTGCA
>NZ_JACMOO010000213.1 GCF_014377975.1 Ferruginibacter sp. | reverse complement strand
TACCGTACGAATCTTTATTACCCGTTGGGTCACCTGCATCGCCTTTTCCATTCTTATTATTTCCCTGCATCGTGTAACCATTATCCTGTGTGGCGTTGTTACCGTTTTGTTTACCTGGGCCATTGTAAACTAACTTTGGGGTTTTAGGCTTAGGAGCAGGCACTACTGCAGTTGTGGGAGTTGAGGTTGTAATTTTTACAGGGGTTACTTTCTTTACAGATTTCACAACCTGAGCGGCAGTTTCCTCCGCATTATCATCGGGTGTTATTCTTTCTTCAGCAACTTCTTCTTGTGCAGGTACAGGTTGCGGCTGTTCTGCAATTTCTTTTTCCGGTTTGCCCGGGCCTTTTATTAACGGCTGTTCTTCGCCAAAACCTTCGTCATTGTTGCCTAAATTAATTTCCATTAAATCCTGCACTACGGGTGGTGAAGGAGGCAAAACCGTCCAGCTGATAAAAATAAACATGAGCAGCAAAGCCCCACAAATAATTGCGGTGTAGGTTAATGCTTTTTTGTGTCGTTCTTTATCAAAATTATTTGCCATGCTATAAAGTTATATTTCTCTTTTGTATTAGCTGATAATTTTTTAAATTTTGACAGGCCATAAAATCATTTTAACAAAATTAATTATGTCATAACTTTTGCATGATTAAAAGAATGATGGAATTAAATTTTTAAAAAAGTTGAAAAAAGATTTACTGTTCAAATATAGCCCCGATTGAAGTGGCTATCCTTTTTTGCCTGTCTTTAGGGCAAAAAAGATAACAACGTAAAGCGGGACCACTGTTGAAAAAGCCACTACAGTTCCGCTTCAAAAAAAATAAGAAATGAATTCTATTCATAACCAAAACTATCCGGCTCCTCGGGTATTTTTCGTGGAAGGAAAATTAATACTGCTCCGTTTCGTTGGGGAAATCGCTGCTTTTAATATCGGTAATATATTGTTTAACTGCACCTGTAATTTGCTCATTCATATTTAAATATTTGCGCAAAAAACGGGGTTTAAATTCTGAGTTTATGCCAAGCATATCATGCATTACCAACACCTGTCCATCGCAACCATTGCCGGCACCAATACCAATTGTTGGTATATGTAAACTTGCCGTAACTTCTGCTGCAAGGCTGGCGGGAATTTTCTCCAACACAATTGCAAAGCAACCTGCTTCCTGTAAAAGCAGTGCATCTTTTTTCAATTGCTCTGCTTCTGCATCTTCTTTTGCACGAACTGTATACGTGC
This sequence comes from Ferruginibacter sp., assembly GCF_014377975.1. Taxonomy (GTDB): domain Bacteria; phylum Bacteroidota; class Bacteroidia; order Chitinophagales; family Chitinophagaceae; genus Ferruginibacter. The sequence goes on along the minus strand of NZ_JACMOO010000213.1, from coordinate 308 downwards.
CAAATTTATAAATGCTCTGCGGCGTTAAACCTAAGTGTCCCATAACTGGCACACCACTGTTTACAATGCGTTTGATGGATTCTACTTCATGCTCGCCACCCTCTAATTTGATGGCATGTCCACCCGTTTCTTTCATTATGCGGATTGCATTGTTTAGCGCCTCCGTGCTGTTGCCCTGGTAAGAACCGAAAGGCATATCCACCACTACCAAACCCCGATCGATGCCTCGTACAACGCTTTGTGCATGGTAAATCATTTGATCCATCGTAATAGGCAAAGTGGTTTCGTTGCCCGCCATTACGTTGCTT
>NZ_JACMOO010000212.1 GCF_014377975.1 Ferruginibacter sp. | reverse complement strand
GATATAAGTCAGGGTAGGAACAATGACTTCATCTCCATCCCCAATTCCTAAAGCAATTAAAGCAAGATGGATTGCTACAGTCCCATTGGAAACTGAGGCAGCATGCTGAACACCAATATACTTTGCAAAGGAAGTTTCAAATGCTTCGATATATTTTCCCTTAGACGATATCCAGGTAGAATCAAGACAATCATTTACATATTTTTTTTCGTTGCCTGAAAGAGAGGGTTGGTAAACAGGAAATTTATGCATTGCCATTAAATAACTTGGTTTTATAATATTCAAAATCTTTTTGTAATAAAGATTTTTTTTCTTCTTGTTTTATGAAATGATTCGGTTTAAAAAATTTATTAAATATTCTTTCGTGTAATGTTAATGGTGTTTCAACCTTTGATTCAAACGGATCCTTTAACAATGGCTTTTTGGAAAGAATATGTAGGTTAACGTTATTGCTATAAAGGTAACAGTTGAAATGTAATTTTAATTGCTCAAGTGAACCGATACTGAATAACGCAATATGTTGCCCTGCTTCCGGAACAAAATACCACCAATCATTCACAGATCTCATTTCAATCTCTGGTTGCAGTTCTGTAGAAAAAAAAATGGTATCGGAGAGGTGAAACATAGCAGTAATTTCATCAATAGGGGAAGCCAGGTGCTCAAACACTTCAAATGCAGTTAAACATGTAAAGCCATTTTCGATCCCCGCATCCTTAAGTTCAAAGAATTGTGCAAAAAGGTTTTTGCAGTATTTATCTGAAAGGTAAAAGTCATATCCTCTATCACGCATCAGACGTACATATATACCATAACCGCCGCCATAATCCAGATATTTTCCGTTTCCTGCAATTTGATTAAATATGGGAGATGATCTTTCTGCCAGCATATTATTCCGGTACAATAATCCCACATCCAGTAAAGCAATTGGAGAAGCATATGCATCATTTAGCCAGTAAGGTTCTTCAGTTTGAATAAACCCACAATTCTGACATTTTAGATATTTTACCAAATGCTTTTTTAAAACAAGAGCTTCAAACAAGATTAGGCTTTGCTTGTTGCATATTTTGCAATTCACTTCCATTTTACATTAATATTTGACACCAATTTAAATGCTTAATAAAAGTTAATTAATCTGTGCATTCCACTCACAATTCAAGAAAACGCAACCATAGTCGATGCCTGAATACTTATAGAATTCTGTACCAGTTTCCTCGATGACAAATTGAACAGGACTTTCGAGATACTTTACTATTTCAACATTTACCTTATGAAAACCTACAATCAACTGGTATTTATTAGGCACTAATACATTTGCAGGAATTGCTACAGAAATCACTACAAATCCCTCTTTTTGAATAAAGTTATTAACCTGAGTCTCTGAGGTAAAAACGCTTCGCTCTAATTGATCTATTACACGAATGCCAAAATGGCCACTGAGGTGTTTTTCCGCAACCTTAAGACTAAATATTACTTTAACTGATTGGTCAAATCCAAAATTGCCGCATATTGTACCTTGAGTATCTACTATTTTTATTTCTAAAATATCTGATTCTGTTTCTGGGCTTTCATTAATATAATGTGCGTTGTTCACAGTTTCGCCACCACTCAAGTAATGATCAACTGTTGATTGTGTCGATCCTTCAAAATCGAGCTTACCATTCTTCATTAAAATTGCATGATTGCAGAGAGAATTAACTGCTCCCATGTTGTGGCTTACAAACAAAACCGTTCTTCCCTCTCCCTTACTTACTTCATTCATTTTACCCAAACACTTTTTTTGAAACTCTGCGTCTCCGACCGCCAGCACTTCATCCACTATTAATATTTCACTTTCCAAATGTGCCGCCACAGCAAACGCCAATCGTACATACATGCCGCTGCTATACCGCTTTACAGGCGTATCTACATAACGCTCTACGCCACTAAAATCAATTATTTGATCAAGCTTGCGTTGTATTTCTTTTTTGCGCATGCCTAATATCGCCCCATTCAAAAATATATTTTCCCGGCCAGATAGTTCCGGATGAAAACCTGTACCCACTTCCAATAAACTTGCAACCCTTCCTTTAATATTTATTTTACCTGTAGTGGGTGAAGTTACTTCAGACAGTAATTTTAGCAGGGTACTTTTGCCTGCACCATTGCGGCCAATAATACCGACCGCATCGCCCTGTTGTATTTCAAAATTAATATCCTTCAGGCTCCATACAATATCACTCTTGCCTTTGGTGGAACGATCATTTGTTTCACCAATTTTTAAAAACGGATCTTCTTTACCTCTTACCGTGGTGGCCCACCAGCGCTCAAGATCTCTTGAAATCGTTCCGGTACCTATCTGCCCTATTTGGTAGGCTTTTGATAAATTTTCTACTTGTATCGCTATTGACATCTTAAATGGTATCTACGAAATCTTTTTCTGTTTTATTAAATATAATTACGCCCAATACCAATAACACAACGGTAACCAGGGCTGAATAGCCAATGCTCCAGGCAGTAAACTCACCCTTACCCAGGAAGCCATACCGGAAAGCTTCTACAATCCCAGTCATGGGATTTAATTGTATGAGGGCACGGTATTT
>NZ_JACMOO010000211.1 GCF_014377975.1 Ferruginibacter sp. | reverse complement strand
GTAACAGCACGTATTTTACCGGTAGTTTCCTGCAGATCAAACAGGGTTCTGCCACAACTGGGACAACTGATGTATTCTGTTTTCGATATCCTTGTACGTACCGCCTGCAAAATAGAAAAAGAAGTATTGTTTACAAACTGGTGGTTGTTTTTTGTTTGCAGATAAGTTCGGCCGGATACCTCTTGATTGATCAGTTGTTCAGGGTCATTCATCAGCCAGATACCGTCGCCCATACCATCTAAAAACAGGGCACCGGCTTCTGTACTAAAATGAATGAGTTGTTCATCAATGGAAGTGTCGTTACTTTTAACGGCGATTATTACGGGGCAGTTCACTAGTTGCTGCATTAGGTTAACGATACATTTTCTTACTGTTTGCATGGCATTTACTGCCGTGGAATAAATACATAAAACGACTGTTATATCTTCTTGTATTTTTTTAAGAAATATCTCAGAAATTGCATTGGCATCGATTGTAATAAAATTGATCGTACCTGATTTTCTTCCTGCCTTTAAAAATTCTTCTCCCTCAAAAAGTGGGAAATATTTAATATTATCTGCCTCTGTTAACCAGGTAGAATAATCGCAGATAATTTGCAATGTACCGGGTAACGCAAAATTTATTTTTTTGCTTTTTGTATATATATAATCTGCAGCAGCATCGCCAATTGTCCATTTATCTGTAACGGTATTATAATTATAACCGATGGCCTGTAAGTCAGTGTGAGCAATTGTTTCAGCCAACATGAAATCTGCTATTACCACCGGTACATGTTTATTGCCAGTGATAGCCACCTGGTTGGTAAGACGTCGTTGATATTCAAATGGTGAGTAAGGAAGTTTCAGGTCAGGCTGCTTGTTTGTATTATTATTTAGCGAATAAAAACGGCTATATCTTTTCACCAGATCTTTACAAACCGGAATTTCAAATTCCGGATCTTCGGTAAGGCTTACCCTGATGGTATCGCCTATGCCATCCTCCATCAATGTACCAATTCCAATAGCAGATTTTATTCTTCCATCTTCACCATCACCCGCTTCCGTTACACCAAGATGTAAGGGGTAACATTCACCAAATTCATCCATCATGTGGTTAATAAGTAAACGATAAGCCTGCACCATCACCAATGGGTTGCTACTCTTCATACTCAGCATAATATTGTGATAATCTTCCCTTCTTGCAATACGCAAAAATTCCATGGCACTTTCTACCATACCCATGGCAGTATCTCCATACCGGCTCATAATGCGGTCACTCAAGCTTCCATGGTTGGTGCCAATACGCATGGCGGTTCCATACTCTTTACAAATTAATACCAACGGTGTAAATCGCTCCCTGATCCTCTCTATTTCTTCTAAATATTCAGCATCGGTATACTCAATTTGTTCAAACTTTTTCTTGTCAACATAATTGCCTGGATTCACTCTTACTTTCTCAACTATTCTTGCAGCAATTTCCGCTGCATTGGGCGTAAAATGTATATCCGCAACAAGCGGCACAAAATATCCCCTGCGGTTCAGTTCGTCTTTTATATTTTGTAAATTTTCTGCCTCTTTTTTTGAAGGTGCTGTTATGCGTACCAGTTCTGCACCAGCTTCAATACAACGAATGGTTTGTTCTACAGTAGCGATGGTATCCATCGTATCGGTGGTGGTCATTGTTTGCACACGAATGGGATGATTATTGCCCAACAGCAAATTGCCGATTTTTACTTCTCTCGTTTTAAGCCGTTTATAATCGGTTAATGATTCACAATACAGATGCATAAGTATAAATATTATTGAAATGCTGTACGCCTTTTTTTATTGGTTTGGTAACTGGATAAATAAAAAAAGTGTTTGGAGCTGCATTTCATGATCTACAAAATAACAACATTAAAGCAGGAGTTGTTTGCCCTGCTTCATTTCCTTTTTTATTACCAATCTTTTTCCGGTTTGTCCGGTGATGCTGCATCGACTTTTCGTAATTTATTCTGCAGGTTTTTTTCCTGCTGCAACAACGCTTTTAATTTTTCTTCTGCTTCTTTTTTGGTCATTTTAGAAGGTTGGGGTTTGGGCTGCTGATCCTTATTTTTATCCTGCGGCTGTTGATCTTTCTGTTGATCGTCTTTAGGTTTCTTTTTGTCCTTATCCTGCTGATCTTTTTGCTGCTGTTGCTTTTGTTGCTGCAACAAAGCCTTTTGCAAATTAAATCTTGCATCTTCATCTGTGGGGTTTAAACGCAATGCATTTTTATAGGCATCAATACTCTCGGGTAATTTTTTATTGTTTTGTAAAGACACGCCTTTGTTATACCATGACCCGGACTGATCGCTTTTTGATTTACTGAATTTAATGGCTTCATCGTAAGCTTTTAATGCTTCTTCTGCATCACCTTTTTTATACAACGCATTGCCCAGATTATATTGCGCCGTCTCATTGGCAGGCTCTTTAACAGCAGCTTTTTTATAATTGTCAACTGCTACATCATACTCTTTTTTGTTATAGGCATAGTTACCGTTCTGTATTAATGTATTGCTGTTTTGGGCAAATAATAAAGAAGGCAGTATAAGCATGGCCATCAATGCCGCGGTTTCTTTTTTAATAATTATTTTCTTTACAACAGCCAGTTTCTTTACTTCTGAAACAAAAAATTCTGCCACTAACAGTATCAACGCAAGACCAAGTAACCAGGGAAAAAAATTTTTAAAATTTACCAGCGAATTTTCAGTGATGGAATGCTGGCCCATTTTTTTCAATTGTGTATCTATACCATTTACAACGTCATCTGTGTTGGTAAAAAGCTCATACAATCCATTGCCGTTAGCAGCAATGGATTGTAATTCTTTTTCATTCAATTTTGTTATCACCGGGCGTCCTTCTGCATCTGTTTTTGTGACGCCGGTAGCTGGATCAATAATGGTAGTTCCTTCCGGGGAGCCTATGCCAACTGTATTGATCATTACGCCTTCCTCAGCCATTGCCTTGGTTACTTTTTCAGCAGTTTTATCATGATCTTCCCCATCACTAACCAATACTACTGATTTGTACTTTTTTTCTTTTGTATTAAAGGCGGCGTAACACATTTTTAATGCATCGCCGATTACTGTTCCCTGTGTAGGCACTACATCCGGTGTGGCAGAGGACAAATACATTTTAGCAGCTGAATGATCGGTAGTTAAAGGCATTTGCAAATAGGCCCTGCCGGCAAAAACCACAATCCCAATCCGGTCGTCGGGTAATTTATCAATCAGCCTCTCAATAAACTGTTTGGCCCTTTCCAGCCGGCTGGGCTTTATGTCATCTGCCAGCATGCTCTTACTAACATCCAGGGCAATCATTACATCAATACCGCTGCGGTTTACAATAGTAGTGCCTTTTGGCATACGCGGATTAGCCAATGCTATGATACCAGCAACAAATGCAGTTACAATCAAAACAAATTTTATTAAAAACTTAGCGGGGCTATAGTCTTTAATTAATTGATTTACCAGCGCCGGATCACCTATTTTTTTGATTGTATTTTTTTTACTGCGCAATACAAATACATACAACAATATCATAAGCGGAACCAGCGCCAATGCCAGTAAATATTCGATGTGTTGAAAGTGTACCATGTGCTTTAACCTGAAATACTTTAATAAATACTGCTTTCCTTTAAAGGTCAAAAATATCTTCTTTAACAATCGCAGGCTGTGAAAACAATCACAATTTATTGTAGCCTGTATTACATCCGGCCATTAAAAAACCCGAGTTGTTTTAATATTCCTTTTGTAATATTTAATCTCACAGTCTTCATATCAATAGTTGAATCAGCCGATTTTACCAGAGTTACAAAAAAATATGGATGTTTATTTTCTTCTATCCAGCCAACCACCCAGCCAATATTATTATTTTTTTCATCAAAACCTCCGCCAGTTTTATAACTTAAACTATAGGCTGTGTTTTCTTCCTGCAACATGGCATCCCTTACAATTTGCTGGGTTCTTTTCTGAAAAGGCAACTGATCAAAATACAACCTTTTCATCAATCCCAACTGCTCATCCGCCGAAATTTTTAAATGATTGTCTAACCAGAAAGTATCGATTTTATCCCCGATATTTTTGTTGCCGTAATTTAAAGAATCTATCCAAAGCTTCATAGTATCTTTTCCAATACGACGGGCAACTTCCTGGAAATATGGAACACAGCTTACTTTAAAAGCTTCCAGCATCGTCAAATCTTTATTCCAGGCTTCATTGCTGCGTTTTATCCCATCCCATTTTATAACCATATTTTCATCAACAATTACGCCTGTTTCCAAACCAATTAATGAATTCACAATTTTAAAGGTAGATGCGGGTAAAACCCTGGCAGTATCCATCGGCAGATTGTACACCGTTACTTTACCATCTGCGTTATTAAACAGGGTAAAACATCCTTCCACCTTATTGTCGTCAAAATATTTTTTAAGGCTGTCATCTACAGTGGCCCTGTTTACAGAGCAGGAAGCAAGTGAAATAAGCAAAATAAAACCTGTAATCTGTAGTACAGAAATAGTAATTCTTTTCATGGTAGAAATAAAAATATTTGAACGTTGTTTTAAAACTTGATGAAATTTTCAGGGCTTTGTGTTTAAATGTTGGGCAGTTGCTTCCAGGGTTTCATAAAATTCAGTGCCATAATTTCTTACCAGTGCATCTTTTAAAAAAACGTATACCGGCACTTTTAATTTTTTGCCTAAGGTACAGGCCGCACTGCAAAGATCTTCCCGTGGTTCGTAGTTTACATATTCTGTTTGCTTATCCTTGCTTTGCTGTATACGTATGGGAAATAAATGGCAACTGATTGGCTTTTTCCATTTTATTTTGCCATCGTTATAAGCCTGTTCAATACCACATTTTACAATACCGTTTTTATCTGTAACACCATACACACAAACCTTGCTTTCAATAGTAGGCGTTACCCAGCCAAATTCTTTATTGTTTACATATTTTCCCTGCAGTTTTAATTCAGTTTTACTTTCTTCGGGCAGGTAGGGTAAAACTGCATCATACACTTCATTTAATTTTTGCAGTTCTTCTATATTTAAAGGTGCACCCGCATCTCCATCTACACAGCACCCCCCTTTGCATTTATTAAGGTCGCAAACAAATTGCTCCTGTACAATTTCATCACTTATTAAAATATTGTCAATTGCTATCATATCAAGTGCAAAAGTAATGCAAAGGCGTTATCAATTAAAAGCTGTTTTACCATGGGAGGCTAAGGGTAATAAAAAAAGTAAAACAATTATTGTCCGCGCCAAAAAGCAATATGGAACTTCATTGGCGTCGCACATTTGTACAATATATTTTTATGGCATCTTTTATTGCAGCGTAGATTAAACCTTCAATTATCAACTCAACACATAAAAAAATTACTTATTATTTTTCCACTTAAAGGTATTGATGATATGCTCCATATCTGTTTGCAAAAAATCCTGCACAGGTCTTAAACTATCGGCATTGGGCGTTACATCAAAATACAAAGCACCCCGAATAAAGTTTTTTACCGTATCACTTAAAAAAAATTGTTTTGCGGTAGCAGCGTTGCCACCCACTTTAAAAAATACACCGCCAATACCGTTGGGAGTATGTATTAAACTATCCTTAATAGCATTGGATACCACGTTGTTTTTATTGGTAAGCGTAAAGGCATCTGCCACCATTTTATCAAAAACATTTGTAGTAAAAGAATCTTTATACTGACCATTGGGCTGCTTAATTTTATACAAAGCCTTACCCCCTATTTCTTTATAACTTAAAAATATTCTTGCATGAAATTGTGGAAAATCAATATTACGCCAGTATAAATTTTCGGGGTTATTATCAAAATAAGTGCTATCCTGTATTATGTTCGCATACACCGGATATTCAAAACTATAGGGAAAGCCAGGCTGATCGAATTTTTGATACTTGCGTTCCGGAAGTTCAATGGTATAGTATCCTCTTTTTTTAGACACATAGGGCGAATTGCAGGCAGCAAAAAAAATAAAACAGGTAATAATTATAAAAAAATACTGGAGTGGTTTGTTAGCGGAAAAATATTTTTTGTGCATGTAAGCGTGTTTGTAGTTTTTCATTCTGTCAGTTGCAACGCCCTTAAGTATTGATAATTACCTTCACTTTATCAATGCGGTTTTTATTTATTTCCAAAGGAATAAAAGTAAAGTCCCCACTGGGCACTTCTTCATTTATTTGAGGAAACTCTCCGGCAATTTCCAGCACCAATCCTGCCAGCGAATCACTATCGCCTCTTGTTTCCTCAAAAGTATCAGCAGGCAGAAGCATGGCCTTGCAAACATCATTGATCATTGTTTTACCTTCAAAAATATAGGTGCTGTCATCAATTTTTTTATTAATGCTTTCTTCATCATCAAACTCATCTTTTATTTCACCTATAATTTCTTCCATGATATCTTCCAGCGTAACAATGCCACTGGTTCCACCAAATTCATCTACCACAACGGCAAAATGTATGCGCCGGTTTCTGAATTCCTGCAACAGGTCTTCTATCAGTTTTTGTTCGTGTACAAAAAGCACAGGACGCATTAAAATATGCCAGCTGTAATTATCTACTTTGCTGGCGTTAACATGCGGCAATAAATCTTTGGTATGTAAGATGCCCACTATTTCATCCAGGTTACTTTTATATACCGGCAACCTGGAGTAATGCAATTCCTCCACTTTTTTAATTACGTCTTCAAAGTTGCTGGTGTGCTCAATACCACTAACGTCAAGTCGTGTACGCATTACCTGTTTAACAGTTGTATCGCCAAATTTACGGATACCTTTTAAAATCTGCTTTTCCTCAATAGTGGCTTCGTGTTCGGGTAACAGGTCAATGGCATAATCCAACTGGCTGTTATCCATCATAGATGAATTAGTAAGTGAGAGTTTTCTTTCGATGCCATCGCTGAATCCAACCATTCTTTTGCTAAACCGGTAAAATAAACTGTTAAAAATTTCCACAATCAGTGATGCCGTAGAAGCAAACCAGATTTTATGATGATTGGCCCATACTTTTGGCAATACTTCGGCAAACAATACCAGTAAAAAAGTTACAGAAAGTACCTTTATTAAAAACCTTATCCAAAAGCCTAAGTCTACCACTTCCAGCCAGCCATCCAGTACAATATTTGAAATTAAAATGATACCGATATTTACAAAACTATTGGTGATTAGCATTGAGGCAAGTAATGTTTTTGGCTGCTCCAGCAAAGAAACAATTCGTTTGAAAGATGGCTGCTGCTTGGTTTTAAGCATGTTAATGTCCTTATAAGTAAGCGAAAAAAAAGCTACTTCAGCACCAGCCACTAAAAAGGAAATAATAAATAATAAGATTGCAATAAAAATAAGTATTGCAGAGCCTGCAGGACTTATTGCCAGTAAAGAAAAATGGAAATATCTTGTATAATCAACAACCGGATGGTAATCCAAAATCATCAGTTTTAGTGAACAATATTTAACAGATATTCCTTTGATGAAAATATCGTTTTGTATTTTAAAAAGGTAATCTTTCCGGGCCATCATCCTCGGGTGGAATATCTCCTTCAAGACCTTCCAATCCATCAATAGGCCCACCTGCAGCACTTCCATCATGCCGCTTATCCAGCATAATCAGATTATCTCCAACAATTTCTGTAGCAAATTTTTTGTTGCCTTCTTTGTCTTCCCAGCTTCTTGTTTTTAGGCGGCCTTCTATATAAACCAAACTTCCTTTGTGCAAATATTTTTGGGCCAGTTCGGCTAATCCCCGCCACAATACTACAGTATGCCATTCAGTTTGCGAAATCAATTTTCCACTTCTGTCCTTATAGGTTTCAGTGGTGGCCAACGAAAATTTCGCCACACCAATATTACCTTCTAAAAACTGCATATCAGGGTCTTTGCCTAAGTTGCCGATTAATACTACCCTGTTTACGCCTCTCATAATTGTTGCCTTTAATCTATAAAATCTTACACATTGTCATCTTAAAACAAATTTAAAGATACATTTTTATCTTTCAAATAGGCAGCTATAAATTTCGGAAAAGGAAGCTTGTCGATTTCAGCGGGTGTAAAAGCTTCATAGCCTTTACCAGTCAATTGTTTTGTTATTTTAATCCTTATAAATTGTCCCTGTATTGTCTGATGAGTTAACAGTTGTTTGTACAATGGAGAAATTTGCTCTATTTCAAAATTATCAGATCCCAATATTTCTTTAACCAATTGAAGTTCTCTTAATTTTTCAAGTGGTAAGGCTTCTTCATTTTCTATAAGCACAAATTCATATAAGTTTTCCCAGATATCTTTTGCTCCCCGCTTCCGTACATATTGTTTGCCATTGTATTCAATTACCAGGTAATAAAACCACCTTGCTTTCTTGATTATCTTTTTTTCCTTAACGGGTAACCGATCTACTGTGTCGTTTTTATAGGCTTTACATCTGGTGCTAAGTACACAATCGATACATAAAGGCAGTTGGGGCTTACAAACAACAGCACCAAAATCCATTAAAGCCTGGTTATAAATACCCGGTTGTTTTTTGTTCAATAAATCATTGGCCAGCAAAGTAAACTGTAGCTTTCCCTGCGTAGTGTCTGTTGCAGTTTCAATACCAAAGTAACGGGCCAATACGCGAAACACATTACCATCAACTACTGCGTACGGTAAATTAAAGGCAAAGGATGCAATGGCGGCGGCTGTGTATGGACCAATGCCTTTTAAATTTAAAATTTCTTCGTATTCATCAGGAAATTCCCCATTTAAATTTTGCGAAATAAATTTTGCAGTTGCAATTAAATTTTTACAGCGGGTATAATAACCAAGGCCTTCCCAAAGTTTAAAAATGGTTGTTTCAGGCGCATTGGCAAGGTGATGAACAGTTGGAAATGCCGCAATAAAACGATTGTAATAATCCAATCCCTGCTGTACCCTTGTTTGCTGAAGTATAATTTCACTCAACCATATTTTATAGGGATCTTTTTCTCCTTTCCAGGGCATTTGCCTTGTATTGTCCTGTTGGTTCCATCCTAATAATTGCTCTTGAAAAAATTGATTGCGTTTACTTATTTTCATTATTGCCAAATTTCACTAATTTTTTTATCTAAAAGATATTTTGTTAAATATCAACAGGTTGCATTGATATATGAAATTCTTTGTAGCTTTGATTAGTAACAATATTACCTAGTGATCGGTTTTTGGTATTGTTTTTTAAAATTTATTGTGCTATATTACTGATTGATAGTTATTTATAAAATATTATCCACATGAGAAAAGCAGATCTTATTTCCGAAATCTCTGACAAAACAGGCATTCCAAAAGTGGATGTAATGGTAACACTGGAGACAATGTTTAAAGAAATAAAATTGTCGCTGATTGCGGGCGAAAACATCTACATACGCGGGTTTGGAAGTTTTATTACAAAAAAAAGGGCTGCAAAAATAGGGCGTAATATTAAAAAAAATATCGCCGTAGAAATTCCTGAACACTACATACCTGCATTTAAACCTGCAAAAGAGTTTGTACAGGAAGTTAAAAATAAAAACTTACCCGATAGCAAACCTGCCTTATAGCTTACCTTTACGCCTTAATTTTTTTTGTGAAAAAACAACAACTTATTCTTACCGGAGCGGGTATTGCGTTAATCGCTTCGCTATTCTTTTTTGGTAAAACCGTTGCCAAAAAAGAAGTTGCTGGTGTTTCCAGCACTACGCTGCCAGTCATCCCTCTCTTTAACTGGAATAATTATGTACAAGTGGCACGGCAAAAATTACCTGTTTATCAGCAAAATTATCTGAACAATCTGGAAAATAGTGTAAAAAGAGGTGACGTAAAAGATCAGCAGATTAAATTAAATAATCAGTTGGCTTCTTTTTGGAAAGACTCTGTTAAACAAAATGATTTGTATCTATTTTACACCGCAGAAGCAGCGAAGTTGGTAAATTCTGAAAAAAACCTCACCTTTGCCGCCCGACTGATTTTAAAAGACCTTAGAAACGAAGAGGATAATGCAAAAAGAAGTTGGAAATCGGAACAGGCAATTGCTTTATTTGAAAAGGCAATAGAACTGGATACAAACAACGACAGTTTAAAAGTTGAATTAGGAAGTTGCTACGTATTTGGAAAAGGAATGGCAGGTGACGCACAATCAACCATGAAGGGTATACAACAATTGTTGCAGGTTGTTAAGAGAGATTCTACGAACATGCAGGCACAGTTGGTATTAGGGATTGGCGGTGTTATTTCAACACAATACGAAAAAGCGGCAGAGCGTTTACAAACTGTTGTAAAAAATGAGCCAAATAATATAGAAGCTATTTCCTGGCTGGCAGATGCATACGCAGGGAAAGGGGATAAACCAAATGCCTTAAAATGGTACGAAATAAGCAAGCGGATGATTAATAATCCTGCTTATACCAAAGAGGTAAATGAAAGAATAAAAATGCTAAAGTAAAAAGTACATCGAAATTTATTTCGATATATTATTAAGATATCGGGATTAAATTTCGAGCATATATAAAATTATTATTAACAACAAAAGACTTAGTTATGCCTTGTGGTAAAAAAAGAAAACGTCATAAAATTGCAACGCACAAGCGTAAAAAACGTTTAAGAAAGAATCGTCATAAAAAGAAATAATTTTTTTTTAAAGCCGGTAACTGCATCTCCGCCGTTACCTATTTATCAGCAATATTTTTATGCATTACTATCATGGTTTTTTGTAAAAATATTGCTGTACATTATCCTTCCGTGTGATGTACCTGTAGCAACTTAAATGCATTTTTTTGACAAAGGAATTAATTATAAATGCTACACCGCAAGGCGTTGAAATAGCCCTGCTGGAAGATAAGAAACTGGTGGAGTTGCACAACGAAAAAGCTGATGCAAACTTTGCCGTAGGAGACTTATATCTTGGAAAGGTTAAGAAATTAATTCCGGGACTGAATGCTGCTTTTATTGATGTAGGTTTTGAGAAAGACGCTTTTTTACATTATACCGATTTAAGTCCTTATGTAAAATCAATTCTGAAATTTACTACTGTTGCCATCAATGATAAAACAGAAGGTGGGTTTGATTTTAGTAAATTTGTGGTAGAACCTGAAATTGTAAAAACAGGAAAGATAGCCGAAGTACTCAGTGGAAGGCCCAATGTGCTGGTGCAAATTTTAAAAGAGCCGATTGCTGCAAAAGGGCCACGTCTTAGCTGCGAATTATCTTTACCCGGCCGCTTTGTGGTAATTACTCCTTTTAACGATATCATTGCAGTATCGCGTAAAATACATTCCAGCGAAGAGAGAAAAAGACTGCAAAAAATTATTGAAGCAATTAAACCAAAAAACTTTGGTGTTATTGTCCGTACTGCTGCCGAGGGAAAACATACTGCAGAATTGCATGAAGATCTGTTATCGCTTGTACAAACCTGGCAAACAATACAAGTCAATCTTAAAGAAGCAACCCCCCCTTCAAAAATATTAAGTGAACAAGGCAAGGCCAACAGTATGTTGCGTGATTTGTTGAATGAAGATTTTAACCGCATAGTGGTAAATGATAAAACCATTTTTGCAGAAACTAAAAGTTATATTGACCGCATAGCGCCAGAGAAAGCTGATATTGTTACCTTTTATAATAATGGTTCACCCATATTTGACAGTTTTGGCATTACAAAACAGGTAAAAGCTGCTTTTGGAAAAACGGTAAACCTGCCAAGCGGGGCCTATTTAATTATAGAACATACAGAAGCATTACATGTAATTGATGTAAACAGTGGTTACAAAAGCGTTAGCAACAACCAGGAACAAAATGCCTTGGAAACCAACCTGGAGGCGGCTGAAGAAATTGCAAGACAACTTCGGTTAAGAGATTTGGGCGGTATTATTGTAGTTGATTTCATTGATATGAAATTGATGGAAAACAAAAAACGCCTAGCTGATTCAATGGAATTGTTCATGAAAACGGATAGGGCTAAACACGCCGTTTTACCCATTAGCAAATTTGGTTTAATGCAAATTACCCGGCAACGCATGAAGCCGGAAATGAATATCAATACATCAGAAATTTGCCCCAGTTGTAATGGTACTGGAAAAATTTCATCAACCTTAATTTTGGAAGATGAAATCGAAAAGAATCTGAGCTATCTAATAATGCAAAACCACAAGGGGCTTACCATTGAAGTTAACCCTATCCTTTATACCTTCCTTACCAGTGGTATTATCTCCAGACGCAGAAAATGGAGCTGGAAATACAAACAAAAAATTAAAGTAGTTTCCAAATCTACTTATCACTTAACAGAGTTTAAGTTTTTTGATGATAGCGATGAAGAAATTAAATTATAATTTTTCACGTTCAATCCTAAGTCTCTTTTGCCCTTGTAAGGTTCCCGCCGATGCATTAAACTAATTCCAGTCAATAAAAATTTTGGTGCCAGCCTGCTTCTTAATATTAGCATAGCATAGCCTAATCGTTGTGGTTAACATGGCCTCATTCAAGTCCTGCTCCTGCAACAGCAAAATATCTTTTCCTGCATAAAAATCGGTGCTTAGATTAAACCTTTTTATCCGGACTGTAATAATCTGATAAAAATCTGTCCCCCGGATTACCCTCACATCATAACTATTACTATCCAGCAATATTTTTTATGCTATTTCCCTTCTGGTTAAATCACTGCTGGTTAACACTTTTCTTTATTCGTTCAAGTTACTCTTTAAACAAGATTGAACCATTATAACAGCTAACACAAAATCAGTAATGTTTCATAAATACTATGGTTATGTTATTATTATTTATAAAAAAAAGTACAAATTATTCTATTAAAAATATAAAAAAAGGCAACCTGTTAAAGCTGCCTTTTATTTAATTATATTTTATTTGTTTACTATAATTTCTGCAATTTAGTATTATAATTTATTTCTTCATTAACAATGGTTACATAATAAATACCCGAACCCCATGATGAAGGAAGATTATTGATTACTATAGAATTATTACCCTTGCTGAGGCTGATGTTTTTAGTATAAATCAACTGCCCCGAAGTATTCTGAATTTTTAAGGTAGCAGAAGTTGTTTTGG
This sequence comes from Ferruginibacter sp., assembly GCF_014377975.1. Taxonomy (GTDB): domain Bacteria; phylum Bacteroidota; class Bacteroidia; order Chitinophagales; family Chitinophagaceae; genus Ferruginibacter. Next base: position 1,201 of record NZ_JACMOO010000211.1, on the reverse strand, counting down.
CTGAAGCCAATGAAACAGTAAAATTATTGTTGAAAGGATTAGGGAAAACATCAACACCGGTTCTGGCGCCTACAGAAAGATTAACAATTGATGAAAAAGATTCTTTACCATTGATGTCAACCTGCTTTAAACGATAGTATACATGGTTGCTTGCTGAAACATGATCCAGAAAACTATAATTCTTGATCGTATTACTATAACCTGCACTTTTTACTTTAGTAACGCTTACAAAATCAACCCCATCATAACTTCTGAATAATTCGAAATAATCACTATTTAATTCCTGGCTGGTTTGCCAGTTTAAAGCAGCAATACTATTTGAATAACTGCCGGTAAATGAAGTTAACTGAACCGGAAGTGGGCCACCGGCAGTAACAATAAGGGTAAAATCATTAAAATAAGTACAAACAACATTGGTTAAACTTGCCTGGCTGGTAGAAACAACGAGCCTGTATTTATAACCATTCATTGTAGAATTTACAATTCCCAGAGCTAAAGGCAAAGTAAATGTACTGCCGGTATACGTAGCTTGTGCTGCTGAACCAAGGTCACTGAAAGATGCTCCTCCATTAGTACTTTTCTGCCATTTATACCACGTGTTGGCTTTGGCGGGATCTGTCACTACATAATTAACTGTTACAGCATTCCCTTCAGTTACTGAAGAAGGACCATTTACTGCTACCTGTGATTCACATACATTGATAGAAATATCATCCAGTCCCAGATCATTGCCACTAGCTACCGCAGTTGCATTTAAAACCTGCAGATTCACAGAATCAGTTGTCGCGACGAAAGTTCCACCCACTTTTACCCAGGTAGGTGTGCTGGTGTAAGCAATCGGGCCAGAGTTAGCTATATTATTTCCATTTACAGAAAATGTGATATTAGGTTCAGAACCTGCTTTAGCTGCAATACTAGTTGAAGGGAGAATATTCAATACCCATGCAGAAAACTCGTAAGTAGTTCCAGGACAAACCCGAATATTTTTTATTTGATAAAAAACGGGGCTATAGCCAATACTAGGTGCTCCGTTAACCGCCATAAAATAACCACCGTCGCCGGTATGGTCAGAACCTCTCCAGTCACCTTTAAGACAATTGCCCCCAGACGTGTTGCCAATTGTCTTTACAATAGAATACGTGAATTCCGGCTGTAATCCGCCACTTGCCGCAGTATACGTATAGTCGGAGCAAGGAATTGC
>NZ_JACMOO010000210.1 GCF_014377975.1 Ferruginibacter sp. | reverse complement strand
CTGTAAAAGTAAAAGTGAGTGACACAACAATGTTTAATTGAAAAACAACTGCTGGTCACCAAATTATTTTGAATAAAACAACACTATATAATAAAAGAGCTGCCGTGCATTTCAATTATTAATTATTAATTATTAATTAATTATTAATTTATCATTAATTCGTTTCAACGAACGCACCCAACGCTTTGTATTTTAAAAAACGTCTGCGATAAATCTCCACTTTATTTTTATCAGGAAAATATTCGGCATCAAAGCCCTGTCCCATGGCAATCATTGCTTCTTCTACCTTACTGTAAATTCCGGCTGCGGTGGCTGCAAACATAGCTGCACCCAATGCACAGGTTTGTTCAGATTTATGAATGCGAATCGGCATGTCCATTACGTCGGCCATCATCTGCATAATGAAGGGCGATTTTTTTGCCACACCGCCAATACCGATCAAACCTTTTACCGGTACGCCTTGTTCATTAAAACGGTCAACGATTGCCTTGGCGCCAAAGCAGGTTGCTTCTGCAATGGCTCTAAAAATTCTAGGTGCATCTGTTCCTAAATTCAATCCTGAAATAGCACCTTTAAGCAACTGATTGGCATCCGGGGTTCGGCGGCCATTTAACCAGTCAAGCGCCAGTTCATTGTTTTCTTCCAGCGGTATTAAATTAGCTTCCTTACTTAATTCCGCAATGATATTATTAGTAGTTTCTTCTATTAATTTAGTGGCAGTATCGTTATCGACAATGGCAGACGTTGTTAATAATTTTTGTAACGGCCACATTAAAATATTTTTAAACCAGGCATAGGCATCACCAAACGCAGACTGTCCTGCCTCCATACCCATCATACCGGGAATAACAGAACCCGGTACCTGTCCGCAAATTCCTTTAATCAGTTTTCCTTCCACTTCATTCATGGGTACCACCAGCATATCGCAGGTAGAAGTACCCATTACTTTACTTAAATGATATGCGTCAATCTGTCCGCCTACCGCACCCATATGTGCATCAAAAGCTCCTACCCCAATTACCACATCTGTTGTAAGCCCTAATTTAGTAGCCCAGGCTGCAGCCAGGTATCCCACAGATTCATCTGCTGTATAAGTTTGTGTAAATAATTTATCTGTAAATCCTTTTAGCAAGGGATCGAGCGAAGTAAAAAAATCATCCGGCGGCAACCCGTTGAACTCAGCACTCCACAAGGCTTTGTGGCCTGCGCTGCATACACCCCGCTTTAGTTGTTTGGCATCTGTTCCGCCAGATAATAAAAATGGAATCCAGTCACAGTGTTCTACCCAGGAATAAGTTGCAAGGGCTACTTCTTTATCGGCCCGGAGTATGTGCAACAATTTTGCCCAAAACCATTCGGAAGAATAAATGCCCCCTACAAACTGCAGGTAGTTAATATCGAATTTTTTGGCGTGTTCATTTATCTGTGCTGCTTCAGTTGTGCCGGTATGATCTTTCCACAACACAAACATGGCATCAGGGTTTTCTGCAAAAGCGGGCAAAAGTGCCAAGGGTGTACCGGTTGCATCTACTGCTACCGGGGTAGAGCCTGTAGTGTCCACTGAGATGGCTTTTACATTTGCTGTAATTGCCGGACCTGCCTGTTGCAGACAACTTTTAATGGTATACTCCAATCCTTCCACATAATCCAGCGGGTGTTGGCGAAACTGGTTGAGTGAGGCATTGCAGTACCTCCCATCCTTCCAGCGGGGATAATAAAATACCGCGGCAGCCACTTCGTTGCCATTGGCAGCGTTTACGAGGATAGAGCGAACGGAATCTGTTCCATAATCAACTCCTATTACATATAGATGATTCATAAATGGCAGGCGAAATTTACACACAAATATATTATTATTTGTAAGGTTGACAATTATTTCTTTGAAAATATATTTACTGAATTTTAATGATATTGAGGCTTTACACAAATAGCGATATTGTTATCACCGCGGCTTCCTTTTTTTATTTTACCAAATACCGGTTAAAATTTTATTGTGGTACTGTGTTAATTCCTTTAACTTTATCCCTTACCAATTTCTTAACCTTTTATTACCCAATATCACTTATGGCACAACCAGTTACCTCAAAGCGATTGTACTCGTTAGATGCCCTTCGTGGCTTTGATATGTTCTGGATCATGGGCGCAGAAGAAATTTTTCATGCCCTCGCAAAAGCAACTGGCTCTCCATTTTGGGGCGGTATCGCCGAAGAGTTGAGCCATCCTGCATGGAATGGATTTCATTTTTACGACCTTATATTTCCGTTGTTTCTTTTCATGGCAGGTGTAGCCACGCCATTTTCTGTTGGCCGTGAACTGGAAAAAGGCAAGAGCAGGAATGAATTGGTACTGCGGGTAATTAAACGTGGATTAATATTGGTACTATTGGGTGTAATTTATAACAACGGCCTGCACTTAAGACCGTTTTCAGATATCCGTTTTGGCAGCGTGTTAGGCCGTATTGGTATTGCCTACATGTTTGCCAATATCATTTATTTATTTACCAAACAAAGGGCACAAATAATATGGTTCATTTCTATATTGATCGGCTACTGGTTATTATTAAAATTCAATTCAGCTCCAGGATATCCAAGAGGCGATCTGAGTATGGAAGGTAATTTTGCTTCGTACATTGACAGGCATTTGATACCAGGCAGATTGTACTTAGGAATTCATGATCCCGAAGGCTTGGTTTCTGCAATACCCGCCATCAGCACGGGATTATTAGGAATTATGGCTGGTAATTTTTTAAAATTAAACGATGCCTCCGGACCGAAAAAATCATTATATCTGATTATAAGCGGTGTCATCTCTATCCTGCTGGCGCATATCTGGAACCTTGATTTTCCTATCAATAAAAATCTATGGTCCAGTTCATTTGTATTAAATGTAGGCGGATACAGCCTTTGTTTATTAGGCATATTTTATTACATCATTGATGTACTGGGGTATAAAAAATGGGCATTCTTTTTTAAAGTAATTGGCATGAATTCGATATTGATTTATATGTCAGGCGCTTTCATTAACTGGACTTATACCACCAACGGATTTTTTCAATGGGTTGGCCAGTTAATTGGTGATCCCTACAATGCCGTAGTGATGGCGGTTTGCTATGTACTGGTTAAATGGGCTTTTTTATATTTTATGTATAAAAAGAATATTTTTTTAAGGGTGTAGTGATTGAATTATTACCGCTGAAATGCTGATGAATTTCAGCAATATTATTTATCGCATAACCTTTGCGATATATTTTTTAATGAAGCCCCAATGCCTTAATATATTCTTTGTTGATGATGCTATTTGAAAATGTACAATTGTTTAAAAAACCATCGAGTGCCATTTTAATTTCAGTAGCATTCGTTGGCCTTACCTTGCGGATTTCATCAAAGTTACTTCTTGTAGTATCTGCAAATTGTATTACCTGTCCGTAATGCGGCGGCATTTTGAAAGTTACAAATCCGCGGTCGCTGTCTAACTTTTTATAAGGCCAGTAATGCCAGCCAATATTATTTTTTTCGAGCGTATTTTTAAATCCGCGTACCCAGTCGTTGGTATTCTCGCCGGTTTCGCCACAATAAACAGGCACGGTATATTTATTCCGAAAGTCAATATAGTCCTGGATTACTGCGGTAGTAGTATCTGTCCAGTATTTGTGAAAAGTGTACACCAGTTTACTATCGAAAGGTTTTCCGAATATTTTAAAGTTAGAATCCCATTGCGCACCGCCCAAAAACAGGATGTGATTTTTATCTACTTCCCTGATCGCTTTGGTAATTTCTTTATACAAGGGTTCCAGCATGGGATTGAATTTTGCTGTATCTGCAAAATGTGGTATCGGTTCATTCAGCAAATCATATCCCATTACTGTGGTTTCGTTTTTATAGCGGCTTGCAATCCTGCGCCAGATATTAATCGTTAATGCACGGCTTTCTCTGCTCTCATACAAAAAGGGGTAAGCGTAACTGTCGTCAATATTATCACCTGTTTGTCCACCAGGTGCACAATGCATATCCAGCAACACATAAAGCCCTTCTTTTTTGCACCAGCCTATCACTTTATCCAGCAATGCAAAGCCACGTGCTTCCCCCTCGCCGCCCATATAATCTTCGGTAGTAAACAGGCGGTAATTAAATGGCACGCGGATGGAATTGATGCCCGTGCTTTTCAGCCAGTGAATATCGGCTGCGGTAATGTAGTTGGCCAGGTATTTTTTCCAGAAGATTTTCGTTTCATCCGGTCCAATCAGCTCCAGCAGCATTTCGTTGATAAGTCTTGCGGAACTGGTTTTGTTAAACTTAAACATATAACCTTCGGGCACCAGCCAATTGCCAAGGTTAGTACCGCGGATCAGGAAAGGCCTGCCATTAGCACCAATGATTTCTTTACCTTTTGTGGTGATGAATTTTTGTTGTGCGGAGAGATTTACAACAACAAGCAATAACAATAGAAGAGTGGCTATTTTTAATTTCATTTTAAATATTTATTACATCAATTGAAACTTAGAAGCTGTCAAAAAATAGAATTTTCATTGGCTGTCTTGAGGTTGGTGGGGACACCAACCTGGGCTAACCCCGGTGTCCCCACCGTCCACTTCTTAAGTTATAAGGAATTCCAAAAATCATTTTTAGACAGCTTTTTAGGACACGAATAATTTAGGTTAACTCGCTAACCAGTTTGGTAAACACATTATTTACACACCTCATCGTTTTTCACGTAATAAGATTTGTATTTTTTTGATTTGGGATTCATACAACCTTTCAGGTTTAAAATTTTGATGTTCCTGAAATCAACTGGCTGGCCTTCACTTTGCAGGGCTATAAATCCTTCTGTCAGCATTTTGCCATCCTGTTTTATTTTGGGATCGAAGTTGTGTACTACGCCGCCGCCAATTTGTGGTTTCGAATATTGCAGCACCGTATCGCCATTGATGATATGCGTAATCAGCGAATCACCCAGTACAATCACTTCGCCCTTTACCCATTGGTCGCCATCATACGTTTTGGAAGTAGAAGGTATACAATGCCGGTTATCTATCACGCCATGAAACACCACGTCTGTTCCAGGTGAACACATATTACCGGTTGGCCGGGGATTGCCATCGCCTAACCCGCCGAGTATCTGGAACTCAATAGAGATGGGCCAATCCTGTTCCTTCGGCATTGTCTTCGGATCCTGAGAATGAATCATCACGCCACTGTTTTTAATGGTGTAATCCGGTGCATCTTTTCTCCACTCGCCTACCAGCCGGTATTCAAATACCAAATGATAATAAGAGAAGGGTTTTTTATAATAAAGGTGGCCAAACTGCTCATTAAATTTATCATACTGATCATACCGCACTTTCACCATACCGTCTTCTACCCTAAAAGTATTACCATAATTTTCGCCAGATTCGTGGTGGTTAATTTTAGTTACCCAATCCTTAATATCCTTACCATTAAAAAGTGTTTGCCACTCTTCCTTATCAGCCGTACGCTGGGCTAAAGCTGGTAGTGCCAGTAGTGTTATTATAAATATGGAAAGGTATTTTATGATATGCGTGTTGGCTTGCATCGCTGGTTTGTTTTAAGTATATTTCAGTTGTATAAAAACTGAATTTACCGGGTTTTATTCAATTAAAATTAATTTTCGTTATTGCCTTAAAACTGTCATAGAAAATAATCTCTTTGCAGAAAATTTATTTCACACAAAGAACACCACGCTGGAGACTTTGTTACCATTGAATCCTTTGCTCCCTTTGTGTGAAATTTTGTGTAACCCTACAACTCCTTCACCCGGATATTCCTAAACCGCACGATTGAACCATGCCCCAGGAAACCAATATGGCCGGTGGTTCGTTTTAATCCCGGATGCTGGTTGTGATCTGCAGTACCGTTTTTACTGGCTTCCGCAATATCGCCATCTAAAATTACTTCCCCATTTAAGGTAACTTTTATGTGGTTGCCCGCGGCAATAATTTCTTCTGCGTTCCATTCGCCTACCGGTTTTAAAAAACCACGTTTGGCGGCAATTACTCCATACACAGAGCCATGATACTGATAGGCATACAGGTCTTTGTACATCGGCGCTTCATTGTCCAGTACCTGTATTTCCATACCAACATAGGCCGCATCGCCTTCCAGCGGCGCACGGATTCCTACGCCATTGTTGGCGCCCGGCGTTAACTGGAATTCGAAGCGATATATAAAATTGCTGTACTCATCTTTGGTGTACAAATTACCATGATCACCATCTTTTGGGTCAATCAGCAAATCGTTATTGTCCACTTTATAATCTACTTTATTACCGGTCCAGTTATCGATGCTGGTACCATCAAACAATACTTTAAATCCGTCTTTCTTTTCCGCAGCGCTCAGTTCAAATTTTTCGGAACCTGTCAGCTCCCGAATAAAAATATTGCGGTAAGCCACATACGTGCCGTGTGCCTGCAGTTCAATTTGTTCTTTGGAGAAGATGGGCAAAGTATGATCCCAGTAATTTTCAAGAATGGTGTGATCCGTTACCAGCACCCCATTTAAATAAACGGTTACTTTATCGCCCCGCATGATGATGTGAAAAGTATTCCATTCACCAATGGCATTATCGGCCAGTACCAATGGCTTGCTTTGATTTTTTTGATTATTATACAAACCGCCCGAGCCTACCTGTGCCCCCACATCCACCCGGCTGGTATCCCATATCTGCACCTGCGGCGTACCCCGCAGATAAATCCCTGCATCGCCATCTTTGGTGATCTTCCAGTCAACCAGCATTTCAAAATCACCATACAGTTTTTGGGTACATAGATTTTCACCATGACCGGTAAATACCAGCAGCCCATCTTTTACTACCCAACCTTCCTGCATTACTTTGTCTGCTTTTATTTGCGCAGCTTTCAACGTATCTGGATTCATTTTTGCCCTTGTAATCGGGTTGGCAACAAGACCCTTCCAGCCGGTTAAATCTTTACCGTTGAACAGGGCTACATATTCCTCGCTTTTCGGCATCTCATCCAAATACTTTTGAATGGCTTTTTTCTGGTAATCGGCATCACGACCATTTAAAATACCCATGGTTTTGGTGAGCAGGTTCCGGGTGATGTCGCCGCTAAAATCTTTGTTGGCAGAAGCGATGTCCAGCACTGCCAACGCAGCGTTTTGCTGAACAGCCGGATCATCCAGGTATTTACCGGCAAAGGTGAGGGCAGTAAATGATCTGCAATTACCTGCTTCATCCAGGATATCCTGTTTTTGTTTGGTAGTTGTAGCCAGTTCCATCGCATCCTGCAGCATCAATAATTTTTGATCGGCAGGAAATTTAGATTTAGCAATAATATGAATGTATCCATTCAAGGCGGTTTCTTTATTGGCTGCGTTGGTGGAAGCAATTTTATACAATGCCCTTGCAGTAGAAGCGCCAGATGCTTTTGATAAAGCATTTACTGCTGCGGCTTTGGTAGCATCATCGCCGTTGGCAAAGGCAGACTGCAATTCATTTAAAGCCCTGCTGCCTCCGATGGCTGACAATATATTAAAGTACAGTGGCTTTTTATCGTTGCTTTCTTTTGCTATTTGCTGTAAAATAATTTGGGTGCGTGCAGCGGTATCTTTTATGCCACTGGTAGCGTTTATGATGGCTTGCTGATAAAAAAGCTGATCACCTGTTGTGGCTGCAGCCAGTAAACTAAATATCTGTGGCAGGTCTTTTTGCAATATTACTGAAGGCAGTGCTTTTACTGCCGCCTGGTGTACCGCAGCATCGCTGTTATTGATTTCTGCAAACACATTGGCAGCTGCATTGTCGGCAGACCTTGCCTGCAGTACACTCAGCAAAGCTACTTTGCCTGCTGATGTTGCGCCCGCCAATGCGCCGGCCACGGCTGTACTTACCGCATCGCCTTTAATTTGTTGCAGGGCATTTTTTGCTGCCTCTATGGTAGCAGGATTGCCTTTAGACAGGATGCTCAAAATGGCCGGCAGACTTTCCTGCTGGCCCACTTTTGCAACGGCTGCTATTGCCACAAGTTGTACCGCTTCGTTGTTGCTTTGCATTAGTTTTTTTAATGCAGGCAGCAAAGCTTTGTCCTCTATTTTACTTACAAAAGAAAGTAGCTGTACCTGTGCTTCCGGCGAAACAGTGTTGAGTAATTTTACCCATTGTACATTGGTTGCAGCAGTTTGATACGGCACTGCAAACTTTAAGGCAGCACCACGATATTTGATGTCTTTATCCTGCATGGCTGCCTGTAGCAATGGCAGTCCTTTAACGCCGTTGATATCAGTTAATAATTTTAATCCGGCAATGCGGGTTTGCAATTGTTTGGCACTTGCAGCATCTGCCATTAAGCTGGCAGCATATTTGGTTGCCAGTGGTTTGCTTGTTTTAGTCAGCTCCTGCAGGTACAAAATATAGTCGGAGGCAGCATTGGTATTATCGTACGTAAAGCCCGCCTTTTGTGCAGCGCTTTGCAATAGCTTCGCACTGGATGCGTCGCCGATTTTTGCCAATGCTGCCAAGCTTACTTTGCGTTGTTGCTCATTGGTTGTAGTGGCTAATTTTGTAATGGCAGCAACAGCAGCTTTGCTTTGTGTATAGCCTAGCGCTTCGATCAATGAGTTTTGATTATCACCTGCTGAACCGGGCAACGCTTTTAGCAGTGCTTTTTGCGCCAGTGGCGTTTTTATTTGTGCCAAAGCTCTTGCTGCGGGGCCGCCCAGGTCTTTGTCATCTAGCCATTTTTCGATACATGCCACCGCATCGTCTTTGCCAAAACGTTGCAAATGATAAATTAAAAATTGTTTGTTTTTGCTGCCGGCTACTTTATCCAAGCCAGCGCAGTACGCACTAACCGCGGCTTGTCGTTGTATTTCTTTACCTGTTTGAATTACATACGATGCATAGGCACTCAATGCATATTCCAGTGCGGTATTATCGCCGGTGCCGGGTGCAGTAAACTGGCCGATCATGGTGATCAATCCATCCTGTTTTAAATCGGTAATGGACTGCATACTTTTATCCAGCTGTATTTTGTTTTGCGCCGGCATAGTGCCGAGCACGTCAGCTATTTTCGTTGATAACAATCTTATGTCGGACGTTTGTGCCGCTGCGGAAAAGGCCGCGAACAAAACAAATAAGATGACAAGTTTAAAAATTCTCATGTTGATTATTCTATTGAGTAATAAAAAATATTTTTTGAATTAATGCGGGTTGCAGTGTTTGCTGACCTCATTCTCCTTCTCTTTCTCCGAGGGAGAAAGAGCGGTACTTTATCTCTTTAATAAAAAATTATTCTTCCACATCGGCATTTATTTTTTATTCAACTTTGGTGTGGTTGTTTTTGGTTGTTGTTTGCTG
>NZ_JACMOO010000209.1 GCF_014377975.1 Ferruginibacter sp. | reverse complement strand
TATTTCTCCCCCATGCGCTTTTACAATATCATACGCCAGGCTTAAACCCAATCCTGTCCCCTGGCCTGTAGGTTTTGTTGTAAAGAATGGTTGAAATATTTTATCGATTACATGCTGCGGAATGCCGTTGCCGTTATCCTATACTGAAATAAAAACGTTATCATTAATTTTCTTTGTACTTACAGAAACTGTTGGCTCATAATTTTCAATTCCTGATCTTTTCTTTTCATCTACCGCATAAAATGCATTGGTAATTAAATTTAAAATTACCCTACCAATATCCTGTGGAATAATATCGATATTTCCTATCCCTTCCTTGTCGGCAGACAGGCTTTCATCATAATCTGTTTTTAATGTGGCATTAAATGATTTGTCTTTTGCCCGCAAGCCATGATACGCTAACCGTAAATATTCATCAGCCAGCTTATTAATATCTGTGGATTCTTTTACACCGCTGCTGCTTGTGCTATGCTGCAACATTCCTTTTACAATTGCATCGGCACGTTTACCGTGATGTAATATTTTTTCTAAATTTTGTTGTACATCCTTTGCAATTACTTTTACTTCCTCTGTATTTCCCTTATCAACTTCACCAACCATCTCACTTATCAATTCATTGCTTACTTCCGAAAAATTGTTTACAAAGTTCAGTGGGTTTTGAATTTCATGTGCAATGCCTGCAGTCAGTTCTCCAAGGCTTGCCATCTTTTCTGATTGGATGAGTTGTTTTTGTGTATTCTTTAATTCACGCAGCGTTGTTTCTATTTCCTGCTTTTGAGATTGCAATAAAGAGTTTGCCTTTTGTTTGTGTTTGTTGTTTCTGTACAAAACGATAGCCAACACTATAAATCCTGTAATTATGCCTATTAGGCCATACATTTTTATTTTGGTATCGTATTGCTGCTTTGCTTCCCTGCGTTGCTGCTCCTGTTGCTGAAGACGGGCTTCTTCATTAAAAGAAAGGGTTTGAAACTGTCTTACTTTATCTGAATTGTACAGGCTATCTTTTAATGATACCGAAAGATGGAGATATTTATATGCACTATCTAACTGTCCATTGGCTTTATATAAATCTGCAATGAACGGACTTATTTCTGCAATAAAATAATTTGAATTTTCGCCCCACGACTGAACAGTTTTTTTATTTGTTTGATAAAAAATTAAGGCCCTTCTTGCATACAACAATGCCGAGTCCAGGTTGCCTTCTTTTTGAAACACCTTTGCCATTCCTTCATTTGCGGCTGCAACCCAATAATCAGGAATTTTTATCACAGCTAACCTATAATACCTAAGAGCAGTTTTATTATCTCCCTTTGCAGCATAAATATCTGCCAGTAACTTATTGGCAGAGGCTAAGTATGCATCTTCAAAAGGAAGCCCTGCTACTGTTGTCATTTGATTTGCATAAAGGAAAGCAGAATCAAGTAAATGGAGGCTATAAAAAGAAGATCCTATGATACTGTTTACATTCCATTTGTTCAAGGCAAACCTTGAGTCCTTTGAGTTTACAGTGTTCAGAATAGAGTCGGCTAATTTTCCATAACTCAACACATTCCGGAAATCCTGCATTGAAATATAATCGTTGGTAATCTGTACAATGGTCGAAACAAGTAGAAATTTATCATCTCCTTTTTCTGCCAATTTTAAATTTTCCAGCCTCAGCTCCAATGCTTTTGGATAATTTCCCAAAGAATGCATAAGATAGGCTATCACTTCCTGGAGCCCTATATATTGTGTTGCATATTTTGTTTGATTATGTAATTTGTCATTGGAAGAAGCCATTATTTTTTGCTGTAACTGTAGTGCGGTCTGGGCGTAATAGAAGGCTGAATCCGCATTGAAATATTCGGGGTAAAATCCATAGAAGTTGGCAATTGAAGCTAAAATTTTTAAACGGTTGCTATCTTCCTTTTCCTTTGCAAGTTCATACCATTTACCAACAAAAATCTCGTCCCGCCATCTCAGTACACTATCTATTAAAGTAGTATCCTGAGTTATGAAAAAGGTACGATCAGGGACCTCATCACCATTATCTTGTTTTTCAACGCTAAACCAACTACCTCTGTGAAATTTATACTTAAGAGCGCCTCCTTTTAAATTAAGCGTTATTGATTTTTTATTTGCCCCATAAGCATTCAACAAATATTTACTGTTGGCAGTAGAGTCCCAGTTAGAGAAAGTTCCGGTTATGAAAATACTATCATGATGAATGACCGTTTTTTCATTTAAAATAAATTTCACTTTATATTGCGCAT
>NZ_JACMOO010000208.1 GCF_014377975.1 Ferruginibacter sp. | reverse complement strand
TTTCATTGCCTGTAAAACGCCTTTGATCTGTTGCAATTCAACAATCTCCACATCCTGCTTTGCCTCTGTAGAAAAACCTTTGTCAATCATGAGTTCTTTGATGTAAGTGCTTAATGCTTGCACCGAATCAAAGGGATGAGGGTAGTTTACTTCTGATAAGCGGATGTAAATATTTTTAAGTGCGCCTTCACCAATATCAAGTCTTACCACATCTGTGCGTATCGTATCAACTGTTTTGATCTGGCTTTTGTTTACCAGCAATGAATTTTGATTAAATGATATTTTGATACAGGCACCTTCGTTATAAATACCATTGGTAGGGTCAAGATTATTTGCCATTTTTTATAGATTTTAATTTCTCATAAATTACTTCGCCTGCAACTGCACCTAAAAAACCGCCGATCATCATAAATGGAATTGCGTCTTTTTGGGCTTCTTTTGCATACCAGTATGAAGCCAGGGATGAAAAAAGGGTAAGTGTGGAAACGATGGTTTTTTCTTTCATATTAATGTTGTATTAAATAGTTTGCCGCAGCACCGGAGAGGATTAATAAGCCTACGGACAACAACTTGCTTTTTATTTTTTGCCGCATGAATTGTTTTTTAAATTGTTTATTCTGATCGTGTAATAATTGCTGTTGCAACACACTTTCATTAAAAGAAATTTTCAGGGAGTCATATTTATCACCCATCAATACAATGGTAGAATCTTTGTTTCTTACCTGTGCAGTTACGGTGCTATCAATGTTTTCATAAAGACTGTCCTTATAATTATTTTCATTTATCAGTTGAATAATTTTATCCTGAAAAACATCGTCCTTGTTATTTTCTATGGAAGTATCAGCCGATTCATTGTTGTTATCAATCAGATCATATAACTGTGTTTGTAAAACGATGTTTTTATTTTTAGCCATTTCCAATGCAGCTCTGCTGCCGCCTAATTTTTTATTTAGCAATTTGTTATTTGTATTAAGCGAATCAATTTTTTGTTCAAAATAAAATTCCACATTTGCGGTTGTTTTTTGTAGCACAGAGGGCTTTAAAACTTTTACGGTCGCTGTTAGATTCTCCTCTTTATTGTTTCCGGTAAAAAGTTTTGTAAAACTGATTCCGATAATTATTCCTAATATAAGGGTCATTAATATTTTGATGTTCATAATGGTTTGTTTAAGCCCTTCCTGTCCTCCCCGGTAGGGAGGTAAAAGAAAGACATGAGAAATAAGATTTTTAATTTGTTTCTGATGTTGTTTTTTTCTCTAATGAATACCCAAAGCAGCCTGCGCCAATCAAGCTTGCAAAAGCATAGAACATAAATTCTGGTACTTCATGCTGAAAAAATTGTTTGGCGATCCAGCTGGTAAAAAGTGCGATCAACAACAATGCAATCGCCAATTCCCGTAAACTGTAACAGCCGTTTTTATCCTTTAATAATTGCTGAAAAAATGTTTTCATAATTGTTTTTTAATTTCAAAAATTTAAAGTGTCTCCTTTCCTCCGCTCCGATAATCCCCCTCCTCGGGAGGGGTTAGGGGAGGCTATTCTCATGTGGTGGAGTTAGGGGAGGCTCCTTCTGATCCCATACGCCACCAACGCTAACCCACCCGCTACTGCAAAACCTGTCAGGCTCAACGCTAGTTTTTTTTTGATTCTCTCACCAATGCCCGTTCATCTATGAGCGTATAGGAAAAATTATTTCCATACAATCCCTTGTGTCTTTCTGCTAACTGCATAAATAAATTGAAGTCGTTGATGTTGGCAAACACCTGACAGCCTGCAGAATATTTATCCACCGTTTTAGTGGTACCATTAACGGATGCATGGTGAATATTGATGCCATAAATTCCTGTCTGTTCCCTGCCATTCATAAAATCAAGATTGGCATTTCTGTCATAATCACGCATTACTGTAATCGGTCTTTGCTGTACCAATGCCAGGTATTTTCCACGATGCAAACCGATGCGGTGCGAGCCAATGTACTGCCCATGTTTAAGGATGGCCGTGCCTTGTGGACTTAATGGATTTTTAAGCCAATAAGTACCCGGATCTGTGGTAGCAGCAAAACGATGAAACTGCCATTTACCATCACTTGTTTTATAATACACATTTAGCGAATCGTCAAAACTATTTGGGGTTACACTGTCGGCACGGATGCCAACAATATTCAATTCAAAAGGACGGGAAAAACTGGTGAACCTTTTTTGGTTTAGGGTAGCCTGTATCATTTCTAACATAAGTAGGATTTTATTTTAAGCCAATGCTATCTCAGGTTCGTAATTTTTTAGCCATTCTTTTACTGGAAAACCCGGGCAGTTTGCAGAGGCTTCAAATTCATCATGCCCCATAATTCTTGCGCTTGGATATTTTACAGAAAGTGCCACAAGCTTGTTGAATAATGCTTCTTCCTGAACCGGTGTTCGGGTATCACCTAAGTTGCCTGTTTTGTTTCGCCCACCTGCATAAGCAATGTGTACGGAATCGCTGTCTACCGTTTCTATATTTTTAATAATTTGTACGTCATGGTGAATCCTTTTAATTTCACCATTGCGTTCCACCACATAATGAAACAAACCATAGAACTGTGAAACTTTTGGCTCGAATGTAGCCGTGCTGTGTACGATGATATATTTGATATGTCTTTTCATAAAATGATGTTATCTGTTTAAATAATTTGTTGCGTTGGTGCTTACTAAAAAATATTTTCCTTTGTTTTCAAATAATGTGTAATCCAGTTTTTTGCTCACTTCATTTCCCAAAACCATTCTCGCAGGTACTTTCACACCGTTTGAAGCATTGAGCCAGATGGTTGTTTCCTGCGAGGTGATCAGTGGTAAACCACCCAAGCCGGACAAGCTCCATTTACTGCCATCATATTGCAACCCCATGCGGATAAATTCAAAACGGATGGCTTGTTTTTGGTCTTCTTTTCGGAAGGAATTAAGCATACCGTTTACCAGTGTTTGTCGTACTCCATTTATCCGAAATGTTTTGAATTGCTC
>NZ_JACMOO010000207.1 GCF_014377975.1 Ferruginibacter sp. | reverse complement strand
GGTAGCCCCAAGCGACCGTGTACGCATTGCACACATTGGCCTTGGCGGTATGGGTAACAATCACCTGAAATGGTTTGCTGCATTGCCCGGGGTTGATATAGTAGCATTATGCGATGTAGACCAGGATCATTTAGGCAGCACTATGAACACCCTGCAACAATTAAGACCCGACAGCAAGGCACAGGGTTATAAAGATTTCAGGAGCGTTCTTGATCGAAATGATATTGATGCCATTACGGTAGCTACTCCCGACCACTGGCATGCACAAATTGCCACCCTTGCTTTTAAGGCAGGTAAAGATGTGTATGGAGAAAAACCATTATCGTACGATGTATCGGAAGGAAGAATGATGCTAAAACAATTGAAGCGTCACGACAGGGTATTTCAATTAGGAACGCAGATACACGCAGGCGAAAATTACCACCGTGTAGCCGAGATCATTCGCTCCGGGGCAATAGGCAATGTGCATACCGTGCGGCTTTGGAAAACAGGGGCACCACCGGTTATGGTACCGGGTAAGGTGCAGGCGCCACCCCCAACCCTTGATTGGGATATGTGGTTGGGTCCAGCCCCGTATGCAGAGTATGATCCACAACGCTGTCATTTTACATACCGCTATTTCCTGGATTACTCCGGTGGGGTATTTCAGGATTTTTGGTGCCATATTGCCGATATTGTTTATTGGTCCATAGCACCCAGGAATCTTAAAACAGTAATTGCCAGGGGTAAGCAGGCTGAAGGTATTGCCGATGCACCGGAATGGCTGGATGCCGACTTTGAATTTGAAGGATTAAATCTCCATTGGACGCATTTGCCACCGGATGTGCCGGGTGCCGCCAACAGGGCTATAGGCGCATATTTTGAAGGTGACAAAGGGACCCTGATCTGCGATTATGATACCCGCGAAATAACCATTAATGGGCAAACAGTAACAGACATTCCTGAAATACCGAAAACGATTATCCGCTCTGCCGGCCACCAGCAAAATTTTGTGGACGCCGTTAAATCGCGAAACCAGCCAGAGTCCAACCTTGAATATGCACGCAATATGACCATGCCTATGCATCTTGCGTTAATCTCTTACCGGCTAAACCGCAAATTAAACTGGAACAGTAAAAAGGAAAAGTTTGAGGATGATAAGGAGGCGAATGAATACCTAAAGAGGGAGTACAGAAAAAAGTGGGACCTGGTATAGCTGATACAATTTTAGTTTGTTAAGGGGGTTTATGGAGTCAAAGATTCAATACTTTGAAACCAGGTATCTACAAAATAAATTTGGCTGTTTAAAAGTCGGCCTATTACTTTTGCACCAGTTCTTTACCAACATACTTATCAAGAAAGGCAGAGGGTTATGGCCCTTTGACGCCTTGGCAACCCTTACTATTTACTCAGTAGTAAGAAGGTGCCAATTCCATCCGCCGCAAGCGGAAAGATAGGTCAGAGTTTAGTTTGGTTGTACATAGGATTCATTTCTAAATACTTCAAGCTCACCTGTCTGATCGGTGGGCTTTTTTTATGCCCTTTTCTTAACTGGTTTTGGTAACTGTGATTTCAAAAAATTAATTGCGATATTGTAAGGCCCTACTTAAATAATTCGACTTTAATAAATTCAAACATAAAAACTACCACTATGAGCAATCTTCGATTTGAAACTCTTCAATTACATGCTGGCCAGGAACTTGATTCTGCCACCAATTCCAGGGCTGTGCCTATTTATCAAACCACCTCCTATGGTTTTAAAAATTCCGAACATGCTGCCAATCTTTTTGGATTAAAAGAATTTGGCAACATCTACACACGTATAATGAACCCCACAACCGACGTTTTTGAAAAAAGAATGGCGGCTTTGGAAGGCGGTGTAGCTGCATTAGCAACGGGCTCAGGACAGGCTGCCCAGTTTTTGGCGCTTAATAACATTGTGCAGGCTGGAGATAATTTTATTAGCACCTCATTTTTGTACGGCGGAACATATAACCAGTTTAAGGTGGCTTTTAAACGTTTGGGTGTAGAGGTTCGTTTTGCAAATGGCGACGATGTTGAATCGTTTGTGCCTTTAATTGACAAAAATACCAAAGCCATATATCTGGAGACAATTGGCAATCCCCGCCTTAACATACCTGACTTTAAAAAATTTGCTGACCTGGCAAAAGAATATGATTTGCCGCTGATTGTCGACAATACATTTGGTGCCGGCGGCTATCTTTTCAAGCCATTGGAGCATGGTGCCAACATAGTGGTTGAGAGTGCAACCAAGTGGATTGGCGGCCATGGCACCAGTATTGGGGGAGTAATTGTAGATGGAGGAAATTACAATTGGGGTAACGGTAAATTTCCCCAGTTTACGGAACCTTCCGAGGGCTATAATGGACTAAAGTTCTGGGATATTTTTGGCGAAGGAAATCCATTAGGCCTGCCAAATATTGCCTTTATTATACGTGCAAGAGTTGAAGGTCTTCGCGACTTTGGCAGCAGCCAGTCGCCGTTCAATTCTTTCCTGCTATTGCAGGGCCTGGAGACCCTCTCCCTTCGTATGGAACGCCACAATCAAAATGCCCTGGCATTGGCGCAATGGCTGGAAGCTCATGAGTTGGTTGACTTTGTATTATATCCCGGTTTGGAAAGCAGCAGTTACCATCAACTTGCAAAAAAATATCTTCCCAATGGCTTTGGTGGAATCATAAATTTTGGCATTAAAGGTGGAAAGGCAAACGCCAGCAAATTTATTGACAGCCTAAAATTAGTAAGCCATTTGGCGAACGTTGGCGATGCTAAAACATTGGCCATCCATCCGGCATCTACAACACACGATCAGTTAAGCGAAGCCGAGCAAATTGCTGCAGGCGTAGACCCAAATCTGGTAAGGCTGAGTGTAGGTATTGAACATATTGAAGATATTAAAGCCGATTTTGAACAGGCATTTGCTAAGGTGTTTGAAGGTGAGAAAGCGTAATACATAATGAATAGAGAATAATGAATATGATACATTTTTTTTTGATGGGGCAGCCGGCAGTTGATCATTAGTCAACTCCGGTTGTGTTATTTCAATTCCGATACCTCGGAACTCACTTGTACGGTTGAAACTACAATCCGCAGAAGGAGGCAAATGGCTCAAGTTTTTACTTTTTTATTTTTCCTTTCATTTTTCACATTTCACTTTTCACGATTAACAACCCACATCTCACTCTCTGTGAACGCACCTTAAAAAACTGAATGAACGAACAAATTTTCCATTATCAACATTCTTTTACACTGGAGAGTGGCAGGGTATTAAAAGGCTTTCACCTGGCATATACTGCGTTGGGTACTTTAAATAAAACGGCTGACAATGTTGTCTGGGTTTTTCATGCATTAACTGCCAACAGCGATCCATCAGAGTGGTGGCATGGCCTTGTGGGAGCGGGTAAAATTTTTGACCCGGCAGATTTTTATATCGTCTGTGTAAACATGCCGGGTAGTTGTTATGGAAGTATTTCTCCATTAGATATTGATGTTGTAAGTGGTAGCCCATACTATCATTCCTTCCCCTGGTTTACTACAAGAGATATGATAAGGGCTTATCAAAAATTAAAGGATACGCTGGGTATAACAAAAATATTAGTAGGTCTTGGTGGCTCAATGGGCGGGCAGCAATTACTGGAATGGGCGGTTGAAGAACCGGCGCTGTTTAAACATATTATTCCTATTGCAACCAATGCACAGCATTCACCATGGGGGGTGGCTTTTAATGCATCGCAACGTTGGTGCATACAGGCCGATCCTACCTGGACAACGCATGATGCAGCAGCAGGTTTGGAAGGCATGAAAATAGCCCGGTCTGTTGCCCTGCTCTCTTACCGCAATTACCACACATACCATCATGCGCAGCAAAGTGTTACAAGTGATAGCATTGGCCTGCCGTTAGATCAGCAAGTTTTTAGAGCCGAAAGCTACCAGCATTACCAGGGCCATAAACTTGCCAATCGGTTCAATGCGTTTAGTTATTATTTTTTAAGTAAAGGCATGGATGCCCATAATCTGGCAAGAGGCCGTGTTTCAATGGAACATTCCCTTGCCAGCATTACCGCTTCAGCGCTGGTTATTGGTATAGAAACTGATTTGTTATTCCCCATTCAGGAGCAGCAATTTTTAGCCAGGCATATTCCCAATGCCGAATTTGTACTAATTGATTCACCCTACGGGC
>NZ_JACMOO010000206.1 GCF_014377975.1 Ferruginibacter sp. | reverse complement strand
ATTAATTAATAATTAATAATTAATAATTGAAATGCACGGCAGCTCTTTTATTATATAGTGTTGTTTTATTCAAAATAATTTGGTGACCAGCAGTTGTTTTTCAATTAAACATTGTTGTGTCACTCACTTTTACTTTTACAGCATTGCGCACCAACGGACTGAATAGTACTTCATAAGCGATAAAATCTTTTACCTGAATAAACGCCTGGAAGACGCTGCAAAAAGTTTTGTTTCATGGGAATTTTATTCATAGGAAACTAATACATTGCCACCGGGTTTACGCTTTGGATATTTAAAAAATGTTACGCAATCCTTAAAGGGTTGTATGATTAAAAATATAAAACAGAAAAAATTATTGCATGAGTCAATACGATCACATACAACAGTCAGCCTACCTTGCCAATATGCAGCTACCTAAACTGGGGCTTGTATTATTTACATTTGGCAATGTGAGTGCTGCTGACAGATCTCTCGGCATGTTTGCCATTAAGCCAAGTGGTGTACCCTACGAAGATCTGTCGCCGGCTAAAATGGTGATTGTTGATTTTGATGGTAAAACGGTGCAGGGTAAGCTTCGCCCATCTTCTGATACACAAACCCATGCTGTGTTGTATAAGCAGTGGACAAATATTGGCGGCATCGTGCACACCCATTCTGTTTACGCCACAGCATGGGCCCAAAGCCTGCGAAGCATTCCTGTTTTTGGTACCACGCATGCCGATCACACTACAGTAGATATTCCTTGTGCGCCACCAATGCGTGATGAAATGATTAGCGGAAACTATGAATATGAAACCGGTTTTCAAATAATAAATGAATTAAAAGATAAGGGACTTAGCTACGAGGAAATTGAAATGATATTGGTGGGCAATCATGCGCCCTTTACCTGGGGTAAAACCCCGGAGAAAGCTGTGTACAACAGTGCTGTATTGGAGTCTATTGCACAAATGGCACTGCTTACAGAACAGATTAATGCCAATGCACCCAGGTTAAAAGCTGCATTAATAAAAAAACATTTTGAACGCAAGCATGGACCGGATAGTTATTATGGGCAATGATTCGATTTCGGGATACCGGATTTTAGCCATCGGATTTATTTCAATTTGTTGAGGCTTGCTGATTGATTGTTACTGTATTTCCGATGTTTGATTTACGAATGGTTAAAGTAATTTTTTGTGAAATAATATTCCGTTTACTTTTATCCGGGTTAAAAAAAATAAAATTAAAACAATGCTTCATTTTTAATAAACGAAAAATATATGAAAAAGATTTTATTATTATTATTGGTTTCCCTTGGCTATGTGCTACAGGCACAGCAAAAGGATTATCCCATACAGGCGGTAGCTTTTACCCAGGTAAAACTATCCGACAATTTTTGGTTACCAAGAATTGAAATCAACAGAACCGTAACCATTCCTGCTTCTTTTGAACGGTGCGAAAGTACCGGCCGTGTAAAGAATTTTGTGATGGCAGCAAACAAAACCGGCAAGTTCTGCACCACTTTCCCTTTTGATGATACTGATATTTATAAAACACTGGAAGGGGCTTCTTTTTCATTGGCAGTCCATCCGGATGCAAAGCTGTCGGCTTACCTGGATTCATTGATTACCATCATTGGCAAAGCGCAGGAACCTGATGGTTACCTGTACACGGCACGTACCATCAACCCCAAAGAACCACATGCCTGGGCTGGTAAAGAAAGATGGGAAAAGGAAAGAGAATTAAGTCATGAACTTTACAATGCCGGCCATTTGTATGAAGCTGCTGCGGCTCATTTTATGGCTACCAAAAAAAGAAACCTGTTCAACATTGCCTTAAAAAATGCAGACTTGGTTTGTAGTGTTTTTGGTCCTGGTAAATTGCATGTGGCACCCGGTCATGAAATAGTTGAAATGGGCCTTGTAAAATTGTACCGCCTCACCGGTAAAAGAGAATATTTAAATACCGCCAAATTTTTTATTGAAGAACGTGGCCGTTACAAAGGATATGATTCTGCCAGCAAAGATTCGTGGAAGAGTGGCGCTTACTGGCAGGATAATACTCCGGTAGTTGACCAGGAGGAAGCAGAAGGTCATGCGGTTAGGGCTGGCTATCTCTATTCAGCTGTAGCAGATGTTGCTGCGTTAACCGGCGATGATAGTTTGTTGAGGGCCGTTGATAAAATCTGGAACAATGTGGTTGATAAAAAAATGTATGTACAGGGCAGCGTAGGCGCTATTGGTGATGGAGAAAGATATGGCAACAATTATGAATTGCCCAACGCCACAGCCTACAACGAAACCTGTGCAGCCATTGCATTGGTGTACTGGAATTACAGGATGTTTTTATTACACGGGGAATCAAAATATATGGATGTACTGGAAAAATCTTTATACAATGGGTTGATATCCGGAGTTGGACTGGATGGCAAGTCTTTTTTTTATACCAATGCGATGCAAATTAAAAACAGCTTCAGTTTTCCGCAGATGGAAGCTACCCGTTCCGGTTGGTTTGAATGTTCGTGCTGCCCGACAAATTTAGCCCGTTTAATTCCCTCTATACCAGGTTATATGTATGCAGTGAATGAAGATAATTTATACATCAATTTGTTTATAAACAGCAGTGCCGATCTCTCAGTTCGTAATAAACCAGTACAGGTAATACAGCAAAATAATTATCCCTGGGATGGTAATTTAATTTTTACTATAAACCCGAAAGCAGCTGCTGTATTCAATTTGCTGGTGCGCATTCCGGGTTGGGCACAAAACAAAGCCATTCCTTCTACCCTTTACCAGTTTCAAAATACCTCTGCTGAAAAGCCCATGATAAAAGTAAATGGTGCTGTGGTTGATTATACTATTGTGAATGGTTATGCAACGATTAACAAAACCTGGAAAAAGAATGATAAGGTAGAAGTAGATCTTCCGATGGAAGTAAGAAGGGTAGTTGCCAACGAAAAACTGAAAGAAGATATTGGTAAAGTTGCCTTACAACGTGGCCCCTTGATGTACTGTGCAGAATGGAAAGATAATAATGGCAAAGCAAGTAATATTATACTGCCAGACAACGCTGTCTTCACCACCGAGTTTATGCCGGAATTATTAAATGGAGTAACGGTATTAAAGTCGGAAGTTCCCGCCGTTATTATCAATGGCAATGATATTTCTACCGTAAAACAATCCTTTACAGCGATACCTTATTATAGCTGGGCCAACAGAGGCAAGGGTGAAATGATGGTATGGTTTCCTACAGCCGTGAAGGAGGTTGATTTGCTGGCGAAATGATCATGTGGTTAAACCCGCAATCCGGAAATGTAGCGATCACGCAATTGGTACCGCAGCTCACAGCGCAGTATCAGCGGCCATGCGATGTGACCTGTGGAACCGAATGTGTAAAACATAATAAAAGTTTAATAAAGATTAAACAGCAAAAGAGTGCGACGCAACGATGTTGAAGCATGCTGATTGCTGGGAACAAAAAAATAAAAAAATTTATAACAATGATAAATCTTAAAGAATTTGAAGTTTGGTTTATAACCGGCAGTCAACATTTGTATGGCGAAGAAACACTGAAGAAAGTGGCAGAACATTCTTCCACCATTGCTGCATCTTTAAATGATGCCACACAAATACCGGTAAGGGTAGTTTTTAAACCCACTGTTACAACAACGGAAGAAATTTACAGCATCTGCGAACAGGCCAATACCACAAAAAACTGTATTGGCATCATTGCATGGATGCATACTTTTTCACCGGCAAAAATGTGGATAGGCGGATTAAAAATATTGCAAAAGCCCTTGTGTCATTTACACACACAGTTTAACCGCGATATCCCCTGGAACGATATTGACATGGATTTTATGAACCTAAACCAGAGTGCACATGGCGATCGTGAGTTTGGTTTTATGGTAAGCCGCATGCGTAAAAACAGGAAGGTAGTTGTGGGCCATTGGCAGGATCCTGAAGTACTGGAAGAACTGAATACTTGGACCCGTGCTGCCGCAGGATGGAATGATTGGCAGGGTGCAAAATTTGTGCGCTTTGGTGATAATATGCGCTATGTAGCTGTAACCGATGGAGATAAGGTAGAAGCGGAATATAAGTTTGGATATGCGGTAAATACACACGGTGTAGGCGACCTTGTAGAAGTGATCAATCAAAGTAGTGAAGGAGCCATCGACAGCATGATTGCAGAATACGAAGCTGCTTACACACTGGTGCCCGCTTTACAAAAAAACGGTGCACAATACAGTTCTTTAAGAGATGCTGCCAAGATAGAAGTGGGCATGCGTGCCTTTTTGGAAGCAGGCAATTACAAAGGATTTACAGATACATTTGAAGACTTGCATGGTATGACACAATTGCCAGGCATAGCTGCCCAAAGGCTGATGGCAAGCGGGTATGGCTTTGCCGGCGAAGGCGACTGGAAAACTGCAGCCCTGGTGAGGGCTATGAAAGTTATGGGCAGCGGATTGCCTGGCGGTAACTCCTTCATGGAAGATTATACGTATCATTTTGATCCTGAAAATCCGTTGGTGCTGGGGGCTCACATGTTAGAGATTTGTCCTTCTATTGCAGATGGCAAACCGAGTTGCCAGATTCATCCCCTGGGTATTGGTGGCAAAGCTGATCCTGTACGGCTGGTATTTAGTGCTACAGGTGGCCCCGCATTAAATGCTTCTTTAATTGATATGGGCAACCGTTTTCGTTTATTGGTAAACGAAGTAGTGGCAGTAGCGCCATTTCATGATTTACCAAAGCTGCCGGTGGCAAGGGTTTTATGGAAACCATACCCCGATATGAAAATCGGTTGCGCAGCATGGATACTGGCTGGTGGCGCACATCATACAGGATTTAGCCAGAATTTAACCGCCGCCCATCTACAGGATTTTGCAGATATGGCGGGCATAGAATTTACCCTTATCGGAAAAGATACCAATCTCTACCAGTTTAAAAACGAACTGCGCTGGAACGAAGTGTTTTATCAAATCAATAAATAATCCTATCATTACAGTTCTAAAATCTTAACGAACCTAAAACTTCCAAATTGCTTGCTTATGAATAAGAATCTTGCCTTCACCGATTATATGGTGTTTATTGTATACTTTGTAATTGTGGCCACATACGGGTACAGTATT
Source organism: Ferruginibacter sp. (assembly GCF_014377975.1). GTDB lineage: Bacteria > Bacteroidota > Bacteroidia > Chitinophagales > Chitinophagaceae > Ferruginibacter. Next base: position 27,974 of record NZ_JACMOO010000206.1, on the reverse strand, counting down.
TACCGTAAACGTAAAAAAAATGAACACGATGCAAAAGCCTATTTTTTGGCTGAAGGAACACTTACCTGGTGGGCCATTGGTGCGTCGCTGATTGCGTCTAATATTTCTGCCGAGCAGTTTATTGGTATGAGTGGCGAAGGTTTCTTTTTAGGTATCGCAGTAGCTGCGTATGAATGGATTGCAGCCATTGCATTGATCATTGTTGCGGTGTGGTTTATACCCGTATACCTCAAGAACAAGATTTATACCATGCCACAGTTTTTAAAGACAAGGTACAATGAATCTACCGCGTTGATCATGGCCGTATTCTGGTTGTTTCTGTATGTGTTTGTAAACTTAACTTCCATTTTATATCTCGGTGCCGTTGCAATCAATGGTATTGCGGGTGGTGGTTATTTACATACTATTATGATTGGCCTTGCCATCTTCGCCTTACTGATTTCATTGGGTGGTATGAAGGTGGTAGCGTATACAGATGTTATACAGGTAGCCGTTTTAATTATTGGCGGCCTTGTTACTTCTTACATTGCTTTAACAACAGTAAGTGAAAATTATGGTGGCGGTCACAATGCCATCGCAGGATTTAAAACGCTGATGCATGAAGCACCTGAACATTTTAAAATGATCATTCAAAAGCCAACGGTTAATTCATCTCAAAACGACATAAACAAATACATTACTTTCCCCGGCTTCCTCAGTTACCTTGCCGGTATCTGGATCATCAATTTAAATTACTGGGGTTGCAACCAGTACATTACACAACGGGCTTTAGGTGCCGATTTGCAGACAGCACGTACCGGTATTTTATTTGCCGGTTTCTTAAAACTGCTGATGCCACTGATCGTAATGTTACCGGGTATTGCCGCCTATGTTTTATACAAAGACGGTCACTTACCACAACTGGTAGGCGGTAAAGATGGTGCGTATTCTGCTATATTAACCTTTTTGCCTACTGGCCTCAAAGGGTTGTCTGTAGCGGCTTTAACGGCAGCCATCGTTGCCTCGCTTGCCGGTAAAGTAAACAGTATCTCTACCATTTATACATTGGATATTCATAAAAAATATTTTCAGAAAGAGAGTACTGAAAAGAGCCAGGTGTACACCGGCCGCATTGCAGTGGTGGGTGCGATGATACTTGCGGTAATGTTTACCTGGAACGATTTGCTAGGTATAGGCGGCGTAGGTGGTTTTACCTACATTCAAAAATATACCGGCTTTATCAGTCCGGGCGTATTCGCCATGTTTATACTGGGAATGTTCTGGAAAAGAACCACCGGAGCAGCGGCGATTGCGGGTTTAATTACCGGTTTTGGATTGTCTATTTTGTTTAATGAACTGGCACCGGCCTTGTTTGGAAACGACACTTTTTTATACACAGCCTATCCAAACGGAAAGGGCGGGTTTGAAATACCTTTTCATATTTGCATGGGATTGTCATTCATGTTTACCATGATTGTAATGGTAGCGATGAGTATGGCTGGGCCAAAAATAAATCCAAAAGCATTTGAACTTGATAAAGGAATGTTTAATTTAAAACCACAAACTACTGCAATGATTGTGGTTACCCTTTTAGTGATTTTTGCTCTGTATGTTAAGTTCTGGTAAAATAATTTTGATACCAATATGTTTTTTTTTAACCAGGCATTGGTATTTTAATGAAGCTTCACAGGCGTCGCACTCTTTTACAGTTGTACATAGTGCGGCGCAATTTGAATAGTATTATTTAAAAGAGCTGCTTTTATGACTTTTCATTTTTAATAGAAAGAATAATTAATAAAGAACAAGATTTAATTACTATGCGCCGTTACGCTCAGCAAAAAAGATTTTTATTAGCAGTGGATTGTATCATTTTTGGATATGATGGACAGGATTTAAAATTACTGGTAATACAGAGAAGTTTTGAACCCTTTAAAGGACAATGGAGTTTACTGGGTGGATTTATTAATGAGCAGGAGAGCGCAGAAGGAGCAGCAGTAAGGGTTTTAAAAGAGTTAACTGGTTTAGATGGCGTGTATATGGAACAATTAAATGCTTTTTCAGGGTTAGACCGGGATACGGTTGAACGCACCATTTCCATTGCTTATTTTGCCTTGATTGATATTAAAAAATATAAGCAGCAGATCAATGAAGATTATCACCCCGCCTGGTTTTCCATCAACGAACTGCCGGATTTAATTTTCGATCATACAAAAATGGTAGAACTGGCCAAAGAAAAACTGCGGTATAAGGCGGCGCTGCATCCCCTGTTATTTGAATTGCTGCCCGACAAATTTACCATGCCGCAATTACAGCAATTATACCAGGCTGTTTACAATACTGAATTTGATAAAGGTAATTTTAACCGCAAGTTGCTGTCAACAAAATTATTGGTTAAGCTGAAAGACAAAGACAAATTAAATTCAAAAAAAGGCGCTTTTTATTTTAAGGTAGATACTAAAAAATACAGTGCTTCCTTTAATTCTTTTTTAAACTTTGTACCAGGAGCTGTACCTAAAAGTAGTTGATGAGAAAAAATTGCCGGGTTAATTAGTAGTCGCAATTTTATAATAATACTTCTCGCTATAATTTTTTCGTTATCTCTAACAGCTTGTTTTTTTAATGTTAAGGTAACAAGGAAGTATAAGTTATATTTTGACGACTATACATTTGAACTATTTAATCGGTTATTTCGAAAATAATTTTTGAAGTAAAAATTCCGCCAACTGCTGCACGCTGGCGTTCAGGGCTCCATCGGAGCCTTCCCTTTGTAAACCAAACAATAAATATTAAATTTGCTCGGTAGGAGCATCCCCTGTAAGGCGTCTAAAAATAGAATTTTCATTTGCCATACTGAGGTTGATGATGACCTCAACCCCGGCTAAACGCCGTGGCCGTTGACTCCACCTGCCACTGCTTAAGTATTCCAAAAATTATTTTTAGACAGCTTCTTAATGGTTTAATATTTTAATAAACAGTTTCAGTATCTTTCAAAAAAAATCAATGAAAAAAAATACGTTTTGCTACCTGCTTACTTACCTCTTTTTACAATTGTCAATCGGACAAAATAACCTTGCCGTCAATACCGACGCTGGCAAAGTAAAAATTAGCCGTAACATCTATGGCCATTTTGCTGAACACCTCGGTCATTGTATTTATGGTGGATTTTATGTGGGAGATACCTCTTCAATCCCCAACACAAACGGAGTACGCAACGATATTATTGATGCGCTAAAAAAATTAAAAATTCCCAACCTTCGCTGGCCGGGTGGTTGCTTTGCAGATACCTATCACTGGAAAGACGGTATTGGACCAAAAGATAAAAGACCCGCCATGGTAAACAAATGGTGGGGCGGCGTTACTGAAGACAATAGTTTTGGCACCCACGATTTTTTAAACATGTGTGAATTGCTGGGCGCAGAACCTTACCTGTCGGGTAATGTAGGAAGCGGTACCGTACAGGAACTGGCGGACTGGGTGCAGTATACCAATTTTAAAGGTAAAAGTCCCATGAGTGATTTGCGTACGCAAAATGGCAGAACAGCACCATGGAAAGTAAAGTTGTGGGGCATAGGTAATGAAGCCTGGGGTTGCGGCGGTAACATGAAACCAGAATATTATGCAGATGAATACCGCAAGTATGCCACTTTTATTTCAGACTGGGAAAACACGGGTGGCCTGATGCGCATTGCGTCCGGTGCCAGCGATGCTGATTATAACTGGACGGAGACACTCATGAAAAATATTCCGCTAGGTATGCTGGGCGGTGTGGCAATGCATCATTATTCAGTGCTGGACTGGAATAAGAAAGGTTCTGCAACCGATTTCAGTGAAGACCAGTATTTCCATATCATGAAGCAAGCCTTGCTCATGGACGAACTGGTAACCAAACATGCGGCTATCATGGATAAATACGATCCCAAACAAAAGATTGCTTTGGTGGTGGATGAATGGGGCGGATGGTATGATGTGGAAAAGGGTACCAACCCCGGTTTTTTATACCAGCAAAATACCATCAGGGATGCAATGATTGCAGGCGTTACGCTGAACATTTTTAATAACCATGCAGACAGGGTACGGGTTGCCAACTTAGCACAATGCGTAAATGTTCTGCAGGCTGTAATTCTTACCAACAAAGAAAAAATGATTCTCACGCCAACGTACTACGTGATGGAAATGTACAACGTTCATCAGGATGCTACGTTATTACCGCTAACCCTTACAGTTAATGACTATATTTTAAATGGCGAAAAATTACCTGCTGTATCTGCCTCTGCGTCGAAAGACAGCCTGGGCATAATTCATATTTCACTTGTTAATATTGATCCTTTACAATCACAAAAAATAAGTATTGTATTAAAGGGTGAAACTAAAAAGAATTTATCCGGCAGAATACTTACCTCAAAAAAATTGCAGGATTATAACTCATTTACTGAGCCTGAAAAAATAAAGCCTGCAGCCTTTAACACTGCCTCAATCGACAAAAATGTTTTGACAGTAACCTTGCCTCCAATGGCAGTCGTTGTTTTAACGATCAAATAATAACAAAATAAAAAGTATGCGTATAAAGCCATTGCTTGCTGCCACCTGGGTAAATATAGGTCTGCTGTTTGTAACAACAGCACATGCACAAAACAGCAACACTATTATGGTACAGGTAAATAAACCTGTTGCTGAAGTGCAACCCGCCATGTGGGGTGTTTTTTTTGAAGACATTAACCTGGGTGCCGATGGAGGAATTTATGCGGAACTTGTAAAAAACAGGTCGTTCGAATTTTACCAGCCATTGATGGGCTGGAAAGTAACCCAAAGTAAATTCAATGAAGGCAGTGTGCTGGTGATGAACCGTGCAGAAAAAAATACAGCCAACCCACGCTTTATACGCATTACAAAAGATGCCGCTGCTGATACACTCAGTATTACCAATGAAGGCTTTAGGGGAATGGGGATTAAAAAGGGGTTGCGCTATGATTTTTCTGTAGCCTATCGTCAGCCTGCAGCAGGCTTAACAGTACTTGTTGAACTGGTGAGCATGGCTGGAAAAATAATTGGCGGCACAACCATTACACCGGTAGTTACGGCAAATGAAGTTTGGTCGAAAGCGGCTGCCAGCTTTACTGCCACTGATACATCTTTAAAAGCAACATTACATATCAGGTTTGAAGGAACAGGAAAAATTGACCTTGACATGATCTCTTTGTTTCCGGAGGATACCTGGAAAAAAAGACCAGGCGGTATGCGGGCTGATATGATTCAATTGCTGGCCGATATGAAGCCGGGTTTTATCCGTTTTCCCGGTGGGTGTGTTGTGGAAGGACATGAATTGTCGACAAGATATCAGTGGAAAAAAACAATTGGCCCTGTGGAAGAACGCCAGTTGAGCATCAACCGCTGGAACAGTGAATTTGCACATCGGCCAACACCAGATTATTATCAAACATTTGGGCTGGGGTTCTTTGAATATTTTCAGTTAGCTGAAGACATCGGTGCATCTCCATTGCCCATTTTAAATTGCGGTATGGCCTGCCAGTTTAATACGGCGGAAGTAATTCCCATTGATCAGTTAGACCCTTATGTGCAGGATGCGCTCGATCTGATAGAATTTGCCAATGGCGATGTTACAACACAGTGGGGTAAAGTGCGGGCACAAATGGGGCATTCGGCAACTTTTAATTTAAAAATGATGGGGGTTGGTAATGAAAACTGGGGACCGCAATATGTAGAACGTTTAAAAATATTTTCAAAAGCCATCAAGGCCCGTTATCCTGATTTTAAATTGGTGAACAGTTCCGGAACAGATCCAAACGGCGAACGATTTGATTACCTGAATAGCGAGTTGAGAAAAATGAATGCTGACATTATTGACGAACATTATTATCGCAGGCCGGAATGGTTTCTCGCCAATGCGGCCCGGTATGATAATTATCCCAGAAATGCATCAAAGATTTTTGCTGGTGAATACGCCGCCCAAAGCGATCATACCGTAAGCATCGAAAATAAAAATAATACAGAAACAGCCATCGCAGAAGCGGCTTTTATGACAGGCCTGGAGCGAAATGCAGCCGTGGTAAATATGGCATCTTACGCCCCTTTGTTTGCACACATCGACGGGTGGCAATGGACGCCCGATCTTATCTGGGTAAACAATCTGCAATCTTACGGCACACCCAATTATTATGTACAAAAATTATTTAGTACTAATAAAGGAACCAATGTAGTGCCAGCTTTAATGGATGGTAAATCAATTTCAGGCCAAGACAGTATTTATGTTTCTGCAGTGATTGATAAAAATACCGGCGACGTGATTGTAAAACTGGTGAATGCATCTGATAATCCAGTGAGTAAAATAATTGAATTGAGTGGGGCAAAAAAGTTTTCTGCAACGGCAACCCTTACTCTTTTAAAAAGCAATGCGGCTGGCGATGTAAATAGTTTTGTACATCCAGATGCGGTTAGTCCTGTTACCTCTGCAACGCCGGTAAAAGGAAATAAAATTGCGGCTGTTTTACCTGCTAATTCGTTCAGCGTTTACCGTGTTGGAATGAAATAAATGAAATGAAAAAAATATTTTTCGTTGTATGCCTGCTGTTTTCGTGTAACAGGTATGTTTAAACAAAAGGTTTAATAAATGATACGCTTATTTCAGTAAATGATCATTCTTAGCGAGTCAACTTTTTCAGGACGGGTCACAATGCAGTAGCAAATTTTGGCGGTACGTACTATCTTATTTTTCATGGATATGATGCTGCTGACGCTGGAAGAAGTAAATTGCGCATTGAAAAACTTACCTGGTTAAACGATTGCCCTTTAGTTGGAAAGAGACCAGGGTATTGTTACAGTCCTTCAGCCCGTATTAAACCGTCGTTGATGAATGGAGAGCTGGCGATGAATAAAATATGGATAACTTGCGATTCACAATTGACCATTGACTATTGGACGAATAATTACAAACACCCATCATTAATATCAAAATTTTATTTTTTAACCACCAAATAAGTTCCTTAAAACGATAAGGGAAAACAAAAAACATATGAAAAAAGCCACAGCGTTCAGCCTTGCAATTGCATTAACCGGGGCCGCATTTATTACATCCTGTAATAACAATCAGACAACAACCGAAAAAATGGAAACAAAAGCTGGTATTACAAAAGCTGCCTGGGGAAATACCGATGGTAAAGACGTTTTTTTATATACTCTTACCAACGCAAAAGGTGTGCAGGTAAAAATTTCCAATTATGGGGCAACAGTTACGTCATGGGTATCGCCAGATAAAAATAACAAGCCTTCAAGTATTGTGCTGGGGTTCGACAGCCTGAGTGGTTACCTTGCTAAACCTCCGTACTTTGGCGCAGTGGTGGGCCGTTATGGTAACCGCATTGCAAAGGGAAAATTTAAAATTGATAACACACAATATACACTGGCCACCAACAATGGTTCCAATGCTTTGCATGGTGGATTGAAAGGATTTGACAAACAGGTATGGGATGCATCCACCCAGAATGATTCTACTGCAAGTTTGTTGTTAAGTTACACCAGCAAAGATGGAGAAGAAGGCTACCCCGGTAATTTAAAAGTAACGGTGCGCTATACTTTAACCAATGACGATGAATTAAAAATTGAGTACAATGCAACTACTGATAAGCCAACGGTATTGAATCTTACCAATCACAGTTACTTTAATTTAACCGGTGATGTATCCAACAGCATACTTGATGAAACACTGATGATTGATGCAGATAATTACACACCTGTTGATACGACCCTAATTCCAACCGGCGAAATAAAACCGGTAAAAGGCACACCCTTTGATTTTACAAAAGCAAAAAAAATCGGACTTGAAATTGGTGCAGTTTCAGGTGGCTATGATCATAATTTTGTGCTGAATAAGAAAGATTCATCTTTACAAAAAATCGCAGCGTTAAAAGATTCTATTTCCGGCAGAACACTGGAAGTATTTACAACACAACCAGGCGTACAGTTTTATACGGGTAATTTTTTAGATGGAACATTATCTACTCCGGGCGCTAAAAAAATAAATCAGCACGCTGCTTTGTGTTTGGAAACCCAGCATTTTCCTGATTCACCCAATCAACCAAAATTTCCTACAACCTTGTTATTACCGGGTGAGCAATTTCACAGTGTTACAGTGTACAAATTGTCAGTGAATTAATACATAATTTATTCAAATGAGTTTCAAAAAATTTAAAAATGCAATCCCTTGTGGTTGCATTTTTGTTTTAATTTTAATAGTAAATTTTCAGGTTGTTGTTGCACAGCAAAACAGCCATGTTATTACAATCGATACAAAAAATACTGGGGATACGTTTAAACCCATCTGGTCATATTTTGGCTATGACGAAGCGAACTACACTACCATGAAAGATGGTAAAAAACTATTAACAGAACTGGCAGCATTAAGCGCCGATCCGGTGTATGTACGTGTACATAATTTATTAACTACCGGCGATGGAAAGGCTGCATTGAAATGGAGCAGTACCAATGCTTATACGGAAGATACAACTGGTAAGCCTGTATATAACTGGCAAGGAGTAGATGCCATTTTTGATGTGTGTGTGCAACGGGGAATAAAGCCCATTGCAGAGATTGGTTTTATGCCCGAAGCATTGTCAACAAAGCCCCAGCCTTATCAGCATCACTGGCAACCGGGAGTGCCGTACGATTCTATTTATACCGGCTGGACATATCCACCAACCGATTATAAAAAGTGGGGACAGCTGGTGTATGAATGGGTAAAGCATTGTGTAAATAAGTATGGTGAAAAAGAAGTAAAAACCTGGTATTGGGAGGTTTGGAACGAACCCAATATCAGTTACTGGAAAGGAACCATGGAAGAATATTTTATGTTGTACGATTTTGCGGCAGATGCGGTAAAAAAAGCCAGCCCAATGGCAAGGGTAGGAGGGCCTGCCACTACTGGCCCGCGCTGGGATAAAGCAGGTAATTTTTTACAAGCTTTTTTGCAACATTGTTTAGATGGAAAAAATAGCGCAACCAGTAAAAGCGGCGCACCATTAGATTATATTACGTTTCATGCAAAGGGCAATCCAACGGTTGTAAACAACCAGGTGCGTATGAACATGGCCGTGCAATTGCAGGATGTTACAAGAGGTTTTGAAATCATTAATGGCTTTGCTACGCTAAAAAAATTACCTGTCATCATTGGCGAATTTGATCCCGAAGGTTGTGCCGCTTGTTCTGTACAATTTAACCCGCAGAATGCTTACCGCAATGGAACCATGTACAGCAGTTATACAGCTGCATCTTTTGCACAGTTGTATGCGCTGGCTAATAAATACAACATCAACCTGCGTGGTGCCGTAAGCTGGTCGTTTGAATTTGAAGATCAGCCTTGGTTTGCCGGCTTTCGTGACCTGGCAACCAATGGTGTTGATAAACCGGTACTGAACGTTTTTCGCATGTTTGGAATGATGAAAGGAAAAATGCTGGAAGTAGATAATCCAGGCCGTCTTTCACTGCAGCAAATTGTTGACAGCAGTGTGCATGGTGGCAAACCTTATGTAGATGCGATTGCTACATTGGGCACACACGAATTATATGTGCTTTGCTGGAATTATCAGGATGATGAAAGTAAAAAATCAAGGGAGTTGATTAACCTGATGCTTCAAAATTTACCTGCGGGTAAGATAGATATACGCAGTTATTTAATTGACGAAACCCACAGCAATGCATATACACTTTGGAAGCAATTAAATTCACCGCAACAGGTAACTGCTGATCAGTTTAAGCAGCTTGAAAAGGCCGGAAAGCTTCAGCAGGATGTACTATCAAAAACATTAAAAGTTGCGAATGGAAAAGCAACGTATAAATTTTTGTTGAGCGGGCAGGCTATTCAACTGCTTAAAATAAGTTGGTAAGTATTTTAACCTGGTAAAGGAAAACAGGTGATTATTATTGCACCAAATTTTATTGAAAAAAAATATCTAAAGTACAAACAAACTAATTTTTTAAGATGAATATTAAAGCTGCTGCATTTTTATTTGATTTGAACGGAACTGTAATTGACGATATGTATTACCACGCAGAAGCCTGGTATGATATTTTAAACAACGATCTAAAAGCAGGGCTTACCTGGGATGAAGTGAAGGTGCAGATGTACGGCAAAAATGATGAACTGCTGGTACGCATATTTGGCCATAATCATTTTACGCAGCAACGCATCAACGAATTATCTATTGAAAAAGAAAAACGTTATCAAAAAGCTTACATGCCCAAGCTGGCACTAATTGAAGGTTTAAAAGAATTTTTAGAAAAGGCAAAAGCCGCTGGGATTAAGATGGCAATTGGATCTGCTGCCATTCCTTTTAATATCGATTTTGTATTGGATAATCTTCAACTGAGGGAATATTTTCCGGTGGTAGTAAGTGCAGATGATGTAACTACCAGCAAACCTCACCCCGATACTTTTTTACAATGTGCCACCGCATTGGGCGTTGCACCTGCCGATTGCATTGTTTTTGAAGATGCACCAAAAGGTGTAGAAAGTGCACTAAACGCCGGTATGCGTTCGTTCGTTTTAACCACTTCACATCCAATAAAAGATTTTGAGCAGTACAGCAATATAATTGGTTTTGGTGCTGACTATATCGGACTTTTTATTAATTGATAATTGATAATTAAAAATTAATAATTATCAATTTTTTCACTCTATCAGTTTAAACTACGCCCGGAATAGTTGGATTATTTGCCCTTAATTAAAATAATGTGTTCCAATAATATTGTCCCATTGCATTTGAATGAAACCAGAGATACTGCACCAGGCATCCAACATTATTTGTACTCGTATTCAAAATAACCCAGCAAATCATTTTCTTTCGAAAAACATTTTTCAATAATTTTTACACCATCATTGTACACATATTTCCAGGTATAATAATTTTGGTGTACGCCCTCCTCTACAGCAACCATTTGGGTTACCTGGTTGCTGCTGTTATATTCAAAAGTAAAATCCGGTATCAGCTTGCCTAATACCACATTAAATTTTACAATATCGGTCAGCCTGTTTTTATTGTCGTAGTAATAATAATAATGGAGCCCATTTTTTCCGGGTTCTATTTCGTCACTAACATTTCCATGTTCATCCAGTATAAAATCTACCAGCGCAGAGTCTTTATTATTTTTTATGCGCAGCATTTGTACCGGTTGCTTTTTATCACTGTATTTATATTGGTGCTCTTCCTTTAGAGCGGTAGTAAAATCCTCATCCGCAGAATGTGAATTGGAAACAATACTAAAAATATCACCCTCGGAATTATATGTATAAAACGAAGTGGAAACAATCAGATCCGAACTGTCTGTGGATTGAATCAATTGTTCCTTTTCATTGTAGTACGAAGTTAGCAAGGCTTTGCCTGTAGTATAACTCCTGGTATAAGTTTCCATGCGGCGGTAGTCCTTACTGATTTTTTTTTCGCAAAAAAAACCTTCACTCGGGCTTTTGTCGCCTTCAAAACTATGCACTTCAATTGCCCGGATTTTTTGCTGCTGTAACACCGATTTTTCTACCTGTGCCTGTTTATTACTTACCAGGTCTTTGTAGTAATACTGTGCCATGGCGTATGGAGCTATTGCAGCCAGCAGTAAAAAAATAAAACCTGTTTTTTGGATCATGGATTGAATTTAGGAGGGTAAAAGTAAGCTATTAATTTTTTTTATTTTCCTGCTTATTTACACCATACTATTTCAACACCTTTTTTTTGAGTATTTTTAACAAAATTTATTGGTGTTGATGGTTTACTTTAAAAAATAACAACAATTTTATTTTGATATTGGCTTAGTTTAACACAGGTTTTCCTCTATTGAAATGTCTGTTTTTTTAGTTTATTATTTATTTAATTTATGCAGTATAATTCCGCTTTTGAAAGATTGGTAACTATTATGAACGAATTAAGGGAAAAATGTCCCTGGGATAAAAAGCAAACCATTGAAACCCTTCGCCAGCTTACCATTGAAGAAACCTACGAATTAACAGATGCCATTACAGACAATAACTGGAAAGGTATAAAGGAAGAACTGGGCGATCTGTTACTGCACATTGTTTTTTATGCAAAAATTGGTACCGAACAAAATCAGTTTACACTGGAGGAGGTAATCAACGGGGTATGCGACAAATTAGTTTTCCGGCATCCGCATATTTACGGCGATGTAGTTGTAAATGATGAGGAAGATGTAAAGCGCAATTGGGAAAAGCTAAAATTAAAAGAAGGAAAAGCGTCTGTTTTGAGTGGCGTACCTAAAACTTTACCGGCAACCGTCAAGGCCATGCGGCTGCAGGAAAAAGCCAAACAGGTTGGCTTTGATTGGGAAAATAAAGAGCAGGTTTGGGAAAAGGTAGAGGAAGAAAAAAAAGAGTTATTTGAAGCCATCGCATCGGGTAACAGGGAGCACATGGAAGATGAACTTGGCGATGTTTTTTTCTCATTGATAAACTTTGCAAGATTTTTGCAGTTAGATGCAGAGAATGCACTTGAACGGACGAATAAAAAATTTATACACCGGTTTACTAAAATGGAAGAGGAGGCCAACAGCACCGGAAAAGCGCTGCAGGATATGACGCCCGGAGAAATGGATGCCATCTGGAACAAAATAAAAAAACAATAACTATTATTTATTACATACTGCATTTGCAGTAAACCAACTATTATTTGCAAAACAATCATTCTTTTAAACAGCGCTTATTTAAAAATGGTTACCTGCTGATAACTGCTGCATGGCTGTTAACCATATCTTTTATAATAGATAATTATTGGTCGGGTAGTGCGTCGCCAGAGGCATTTCAAAAAAGTATTGGAAAATATATTGCCAAACAGGAAATAGACTTTGATGCCTTTAATCAGGATACCGCTGCCATTCAGAAGCTGGCGAACAAAAATTACAACGAAATTTTACTGCAGCGTTTAGAAGCAAAAAAGTATTTTCTATTTGTTTTATCAAAAGACAGCACTGATAAATATAACCTGCTTTTTTGGAGTACTCAGGTAATAGATCCAATAGCACAGATGTATAATATGCAGGCCCAGAGCGGGTTTATTCAATTTCCCAATGGTTATTATGTATGGAGAAAACATATTGCAGGTAATCTCACTACGCTTGCTTTGATACCTGTAAAATGGAACTATCTTATTACCAATGAATACCTTGTTAATTCATTTGCTATTGAAAATCAGTTGGGAAATAATTATAGTATTTCCGGTCAGCCAAACAGCACTTCCATTAAAAGCAGAGAAGGAGTTTTTCTTTTTTCACTGGTACAAAATACAGAAATAGCCATTCCTCAAAATACTTTACTGGCGTCCGTTTTCAGGTTGCTGGCAGCATTGGTTATTCTTTTAATGGTTCACCTGCTGGCAACCTATATCGTAAAAAGAAATTTTTATAGGGGAGCCGGGGTTTTAATAGCGTGTATTTTAGTGTTAAGAACAGCAAGCTATTTTTTACCCATTCCTTTAAACCTGCGGCAATTTGAATTATTTGACCCATCTATTTATGGCAGCAATGCAATACTGCGTTCATTGGGTGATTTACTGATCAATGCGTTGTTGTTTTTATGGATTATTCTTTTTGTGAGATTTTATATTCAGGAAAAGGGCATCATCATAAAAACAAAAAAAACTGTTATAAAATGGATAGCTATTGTTTTAGGTATTGTTGCATTGCTGGCAAGTACACTTGTTTGCGGCCATATCATTTTATCAATGGTGGCTGATTCGCAGATTTCATTTGATGTGATTAATTTTTTTACTTTAAATATTTATAGTGTTGTTGGCTTTGTGGTACTGGGTTGCATTTCCATCGGGTATTTCTTTTTTTCGCAGGTAATTATTTATTTGTTACAACCATTGCTGCCCAAAAATATATGGGTAATGTTAGTATACGTTACTATTATTGGCCTGGCAGTTTTAACCTTTCGTACAGGTAATTCAAATATCATTTTTGAATTGTACCTGTTGATATGGTTATTGGTTTACCTGCTACTGCTCAATAATAACCAGTTGTTTTTGCTTGCTTCGCAAATCGTTTCATCCAGATTAATTTTTTGGCTTTTCTTTTTTTCTTTATCTATCGCAGCCATTATCATTATTGAAAATGATAAAAAAGAAGTGCAACAAAGAAAATATTTTGCGGAAACACTTGCTGAAAAAGTTGATCCTGCAAGTGAACACCTGATGAATACCGTATTGACGGATTTTAGAAATGAAGCTTTGGCACCATTGTTTGCTTCCTTTAAAAATCCGGCTACCAACAGGTATGTAAAAGATAGTTTACTGAATGGTAATTTCGTTGGTTACTTAAATAAATATGATACACGCATCTTTACTTTCGATGACAGGGAGAAGCCCTTGTATAACCAGGATTCTACAAACTACAATACACTGACCACCATTTTAAAAACTCAGGGTAAACCTACCGCTATTCCTAACCTGTTTTATTATGATGTGGCATACGACCGTTTTACTTACATCAGCAAAATAGATATTACGGATACTGCCGAAAAATTATTGGGATATGTTTTTATTTTAGCCACGCCAAAAAAGTATAAAACAGATGCACTATATCCCGAATTATTTTTAAGAGGTTATAATAACTCTATTGAAAATTCGCAGGTGTATTCCTATGCCATTTATAATAAACTGCAATTGGTAAACAACCACAATGATTACGCTTTTCCGTGGCAGCTAACACAGGAGCAGGTGCCAAAATCAGGTTTTGAAACCTTTAGAAAAAAAGGATATTATGAGTTGTGGTATAAAGCCGGTGCCGATAAAGTGGTCATCATTGCCAAAGAAGATAATTTCTTTATAGAATCCATAACATTATTCAGTTATCTTTTTTGTGCCTTCTTATTTGTTACAGGTATTTTTTGGTTTTTTAACGCAGTTGTGCGGTCCCGTTTACAGTGGAACAAAATGCGTACCCATTGGCAAATGAGTATCCGCAACCAGGTGCATGCTACCATTATTTTTATAAGCCTTCTTTCGTTTATTGTGGTGGCTGTTGCCACGATATTATTTTTTATAAACCGCTACCACAATAATAACCGTGAAAAACTAAGCCGTACCATTCATGTAATGCAAAATGAAGTGCGCAATTCCATCAGCGACCTGATTATGTTTGATGATGTAATGAAAATATCTGATGATGTTTTTAAGTCCAGTCTGGAAAAAACAATTGCACGTATATCCGAAGTGCATGCAGTGGATGTAAATATTTACGATCTCAATGGCGATCTGAAAGTATCCTCACTTCCCTTACCTTACAACAAAGGAATTGTGAGCAGCAAAATGGATCCAATGGCTTACTACCATCTTCACCAGTTAAAGGAAATACAGTTCTTTAAGGAGGAAGCCATAGGCAGCTTATCTTACCTTAGCAACTATGTTCCCGTAATTGATGAAAAAGGTAATGAATATGTTTATCTGAATATTCCTTACTTTACCTCTCAGTCAAAACTACGCCAGGAAATTTCCAATTTTTTAGTAGCCATTATTAATCTCAACGCCTTTATATTTTTAATCGCCGGTATCGTTGCTTTTTTTATCACCAATCGTATTACCCGTTCTTTTACTTTTATCAGTAATAAAATGAAAGAAGTAAACCTGGGCAAAGAGAATGCGGCCATTCGCTGGAAAAGAAATGATGAAATAGGCGAGCTGGTAAAAGAATATAACAAGATGGTAGCTAAATTAAATAGTAGTGCAGCTGCACTGGCTAAAAGTGAAAGGGAAGGAGCGTGGAGAGAAATGGCAAGACAGGTAGCCCATGAAATAAAAAATCCGCTAACGCCCATGAAACTTAGTTTGCAATACCTGCAAAAATCAATTGATAACAATGCCGGTAACATCAATACCTTGAGTAGAAGCGTAGCCGTTACTTTGGTTGAGCAGATAGATCATTTAAGCCAGATAGCAGGGCAGTTTTCGCAGTTCGCAAATATTGGTAATCCCAGAAATGAAATTTTTGATTTGAATGACACGTTGAAAATGACCATTCAATTGCATTCGATGGAAGAAAATGTTGAGTTGGAATGGCAGCCGGTAGCTGAAACAATATTGATCAATGCAGATAAAACGCATATTAGCAGGCTGTTTACCAACCTTATTCAAAATGCTATGCAGGCCGTACCTGACCAAAGAAGTGCGCATATTCAAATTAATGAAACCTTGCAGCAGGGTAATATACTTATAACCATCAAAGACAATGGCAACGGCATTCCGCAAGAGATGCAGTCAAAAATATTTACCCCCAATTTCACTACCAAAACTTCGGGTACCGGTTTGGGACTGGCCATGTGTAAAGGTATTGTTGAACAAAGCAAAGGCGATATTTGGTTTGAAACCGAAGAAGGGGAAGGCACAACGTTTTACGTAAAACTTCCGGTGGTAATGCGGAGTTAATAACCGGTAATTAATGATGCCCTGAGTTTTAAAAAGTATCTTCAATCAAACCACTTTATCCGAAAATCACTATTAGCAGCGTGCTTCGCAGAATTCATTGATAAATAAATTAAAAATTGCCGGTGTAAGCCATGTGATCATGCCCGATAAAATTGGCAGCGCAGATTGTACATGCCAAGGAAATTGTGCAATTGTTGTTAAATAATGTACCTTAACACAATATAATAAATTAACGACATGATCTACAAAACCTCCATGGACAAAGTAACAAAAGGAATAACTATTGGAGTAACCATATTATTTGCAGTTATTATCATAGCGCTATATAATATCCTTAAAGATACAAGTCATACAATTCCAAATTATACTACTATTACTTTGCTGATATTTTATTTTATCACGTTTGCATTCAGGCCCATCAGTTATGAAATTACTGATGAGCTGTTAATTATTCATAGAATTTTTAAGGCTGTTAAAATATCCAAAAACTCAATTAAAAGTGTTGAACTAATTGATAAGGATAAAATTCGTCCTGCTTTGCGCACTTTTGGCGTAGGCGGAGTATTTGGTTATTATGGAAAATTTGCTAATTTTAAAATGGGCACCATGACATGGTATGCGACCCGGAAAAACAATACAGTTTTGGTACTTAAAAAAGATAATAAAAAGATTATTTTAACCCCCAATGATCCGGTAAACTTTGTGCATGAATTTGAATTGCACTCCTCAGTGAAATGATAGTTTTAAATTATCTTTTCTTTTATTATTAACCACTGGTCTTATAACTCAAACTCCCACACTGTTCTGTAACTGCCATGGTTTTCTATGTAAGTTAAAAACGAATTGTAAAACGGATCACCGCCAATTGTAGCACTGTCGCCAATTACAAACAATTGTTCTTTGGCCCTTGTTATAGCTACATTCATTCTGCGGTAATCTTTCAAAAAACCAATATCGCCGTCTTCATTGCTTCTCACCAAACTTAAAATAACTATTTCTTTTTCCTGTCCCTGGAAACTGTCAATGGTACTAATGCGCATTGTATCTGGCAATGCCTCTTTTGCTGAAGTTACCTGTCCGTTATATGGAGAAATGAAGGCTGTTTTTTCAGTATCCAGCATTTCTGTTTGCAATAATTTTTGTGCAATTTGCATTTCGCCTTCGTTTTGTAAACTCATGCCGTTGCTGCCCTGCACTTCATTAAATCCAGAACCTGCAGTATCTATAAAACTGATGTGCGTGCCTTTATTTTTTAGATGCTCCACAGTTTGCAGCAATCCATTGTAAAAATAATTACTACTGAATCCTGCAATAGATTCCCTCATGCGGTATTGTGTGTTCAATAGAAAAATATTGGGTACTGTTGCAATACATCTTTCTAAAATAGATTTATTTAAACCCATACGACTTGCTTCGTTGCTTAAAATGGTAGGAGGTAACTGAAGATGATCGCCTGCCAGCACGTATTTTTGTGCCAGTGGAAAAATACACCAGGCCAGTGGTTCAATGCATTGCCCCGCTTCATCCATTACCAAAGTATTAAAAGTAAGGTGATTGATTTTTGCATCATACAATCCAATGGGTGTACCCGCAATTACTTCCGCTTCCGTAAATAATTTTTCTTCATTATACGCCTGTATCTTTTTAATTTCTGTACGGATATTTTTTACTTCTTTAAACAGCAGGTTGCGTTGCTCCCTTTCTGCTTTGCCAAAACTTCGTTTGTATTTCAGCGCCATTTTTCTAAACTGTTCGGCCCTTATTTTTAATTCTTTTATTTCCTTTTGCTGTTTGCTGTTGGCCAGTTTGCCTTCCGGCGTATACAAAAAAATAGTCTCATCTACTTTGCTTGTATTACCTACTCTTAAAACCTGCACACCTTTTGCTATCAGGCCTTTTGCAATATTATCCACTGCAGTATTGCTTGGTGCGGCAACTAAAATTTTTTCGCCTGCTTTTATTAGTTGCAGAATGGCTTCAATTAAAGTAGTGGTTTTGCCTGTGCCTGGCGGGCCATGCACAATGGTAATATTTTCATTTTGAGTTACGGCTTTTACTGCTTTTTGCTGGCTGTCATTTAAGCGTTGATTGTTAAACTGCAGTGCAGTAGATTTTATATCCGGGGTGGTTGTGCGGGTGAAGGTTTCACCATGAATTTGCTGAAATAATTTATATAATTCCTTGTTGCTTTCCAATCCATTCAGTACAGTCTTCATAATGGTAGTGGTACGCTGGTCGGGTGCTAGTTTTATTCCAACACCATTGTCTTCTATCCAATCCGGAAAGTCGGGCGCAAACAACCTGAACTCGCCCACCTTACCATCCAGGCTTATTAATATACCTTTTACCGGTTCTTCGCCGGTATAAAAACATTCAATAGCAGCGCCATCTTTAAACTGGTTGGTTTCTGCCGGAAAATTTAAACGAAAAGTAATTTCAGGGTAATCGGCATAACCGAAGTTTTTGCGGGTAACAACAATCGGATGCAGTGCCAACCCCTCTGTTTTCAAAGATTTTAACGTATGCTGCTGATCTAAACTAAATCGTTTAATCTGTTCTTTTTCTTCTAAACTAATGCATTGCATTAATAAATTAATATGAGGGTCTGTTAGTGACATGGCGTGAAAATAGCAAGGATGCATAGAATAAAAAAATCCATCCTTACCGAAGCGTTTATCCATTCATAAAAAACAATTTTATATTTTAATTGTATGATGTAATTTAGAGATGTTTAAAATTTTTCAATCAAATTTCTTTTCATGAGGTATCTTTTATTAAGCCTGGTGCTGTTATGTACAGCCGGTAAAAATATAGCACAAAATAACCCGCTGTGGATGCGTTATCCAGCCATTTCTCCCGACGGAAAAACAATTGCCTTTGGCTACAAAGGGGATATTTATAAAGTAGATGCTGCGGGAGGAACAGCCATTCCCCTTACCCTTCATGAAGCACAAGATATGATGCCGGTATGGAGTCACGATGGAAAATACATTGCTTTTTCAAGCGACCGATATGGTAATTTTGATGTGTTTGTAATGCCTTCTTCCGGCGGCATCCCTACACGGGTTACTTACAACAGCGCAGCTGATTTTCCTTTTGATTTTTCTCCGGATAACACGCAACTCATCTTTGGAAGTGCAAGAAATGTACAGGCCTCCAATGTTCGTTTTTACAGCCCCCGATTATTTCAAAACCTATACTCGGTACCGATTACAGGTGGAAGACCAATATTGATCTCCGGTGCAGGTATGGACAGGGCACATTACAACAGCAAAGGCAATCAAATAGTTTTTGAAGATAGAAAAGGATACGAAGATCCATGGCGCAAACATCATACCTCCTCTGTAACAAGAGATATCTGGACGATGGATGTAAAAACCAGTCAGTATAAAAAAATAAGCAATTTTGAAGGAGAAGACAGGGAACCGGTTTTTAGCAGTGATGATCAATCCATCTACTATCTCAGCGAAAAAAATGGCAATCAAAACATTTATAAAAAAGACCTCGGCTCATCCACCGAAAAGCAATTGTCTCAATTTAAAATAAATCCGGTCCGCCATCTGAGCGTTAGTAAAAGCAACACATTGTGTTTTACTAATGACGGAGAAATTTATACACTGGCAGATGGAGGAACACCCCAAAAAGTAGCAGTACAGATTTACAATGATGGCAGGCAAAACGTAGAAAAAAATGTAACAGTAAATGGCAATGTAGGCGAGTTTGCTTTATCGCCCAATGGTAAAGAAATTGCATTTGTAACCAGGGGTGAAGTTTTTGTGACCAGCGTAGACGGTACACAAACAAAGCGTATTACCAATACACCACAGCAGGAGCGGATGGTACAGTGGAGTGCTGATGGAAAAACCTTGATTTATGCAGCAGAGCGAAATGATAACTGGGACATTTATACAACTACCATTGCAAGAAAAGAAGAACCGTATTTTTATGCTGCCACCGTTTTAAAAGAAGAGCCGCTGATTGCAACAGCAGCAGAAGAATTTTTACCCAAATATTCGCCTGATGGTAAAGAAGTAGCTTACCTTGAAAACAGGAATGTTCTTAAAATTTATAACATTGCAACAAAACAATCCCGTACTCTTATTCCGGCGGGGCATAATTATAGCTATTCTGATGGCGATATTGATTTTAACTGGAGCCCCGACAGTAAGTATATTTTAACAGATGATGAATACTTTGGTTTTGGCGGTGCTCACATGGCCATTATTAAAGCAGATGGTTCAGGCGCTATTTTACATCCCATCAATAGCGGCTTTGGTGAAAACAATCCAAAATGGGGACTGAATGGTAAATTGGTAACCTGGTTGAACAACCGGGACGGGCGACGATCGTTGGCTTACCAGGGCAATAAGGAAGTTGATATTTATGCTGCATTTTTAGACCAGCCTGCCTTTGATGAATTTAAACTGGCAAAAGATGATTATGCATTGCTGCTGGAAAAAAATGGTGCGGATAAAAAAGATTCTTCCTCAAAAAAAGATACCGCTAAACTTTCCCAAGCCAAAGCAAAAAACTGGATGCCCGATTATACGGGTATTGATAACAGAAAAGTTCGCCTCACCATCAACAGTTCTTCTATCAGCGATTATATTGTAACTGCTGATGCCTCTAAAGTGTATTACCTGGCGGCGTTTGAAAAGGGATACGATTTATGGATTACAGAGCCTCGTACACACGATACAAAAATATTGGCAAAACTGGGCGGCAGTCCCAGCGGCATTGAAATGAGCAAGGATGGAAAAAGTGTTTTTGTTACCAACAATGGCAGCTTATTAAAAATTGATGACGCTGGTAAATCAACGCCCATCAGCATTTCGGCAGAGATGGTGCTGGATGCAGCCAAGGAACGTTCCTATATTTTTGATCATTGCTGGCGGCAGGTAAAGGAAAAATTTTATGATCCAAAAATACATGGCATCGACTGGAAAATGTATAAGGATATCTATGCAAAATTTTTACCTCATATCAGTAACAATTACGATTTTCAGGAATTGCTGAGTGAAATGCTGGGAGAGTTAAATGCCTCGCATACAGGTGGCAGGTATACGCCACAAATGGTAAATCCGGATGCAACGGCAGCACTTGGTTTATTATACGATGAAACGTATACAGGTAAGGGGTTAAGAGTTACAGAAGTGCTGGAAGGAGGGCCAGCTGATAAAGCAGCAGGAAAAATAAAATCAGGATTTATTATAGAGAAGATAGATGGGCAACCCATAAACGACAGTGAAGACTGGGCAAAATTATTAAATCGTAAAACCAATAAAAATACTTTGTTGCAGGTGCTTGATCCAAAAACAAATACCCGGTTTGATGAGTCGGTTAAGCCAATATCTTTTGTAGAAGAGTCGGTATTGATGTACAAGCGCTGGACCAATATGATGTACGCAATGGTAGATAAATTAAGCAATGGCAAAGTGGGCTATGTGCATGTACAAAGTATGAATGATGGTAGTTACCGCTCTGTTGTAGATGAAGTAATGGGCCGCAATAAAAATAAGCAGGCCTTGATTGTAGATACAAGATTCAATGGCGGCGGCTGGCTACACAACGACTTGAATACTTTTTTAAG
Organism: Ferruginibacter sp.; assembly: GCF_014377975.1. Taxonomy (GTDB): domain Bacteria; phylum Bacteroidota; class Bacteroidia; order Chitinophagales; family Chitinophagaceae; genus Ferruginibacter. The sequence continues at coordinate 5,975 of NZ_JACMOO010000206.1, read as the reverse complement.
TGGTAAAGCCTACCTCCGTTTCGCACCCCAGGATAATATGGTACCAGCAACGGAACCAATGGATAGATGGCAATTACCAAGCTGCGTATTGATGAGCGAAAGCAATTACAGCGATGCCTTTATTTTTCCGTATGTGTATAAGGCAAATGGCATTGGTAAATTAATAGGCATGCCTGTACCGGGCACGGGCACGGCGGTTTGGTGGGAAACACAGATAGATCCCACGATTGTTTTTGGCATCCCCATGATTGCTACTTATGGCAAGGAAAACAGGCCAACAGAAAACCTGCAATTGGAACCCGATATAAAAGTTCCGTTATTGTATGAAGATTTTTTAAATGGTAAAGACGATCAACTGGAAACTGCGGTGAAGGAAATGTTGAAAGCAACAGGCAGTAAATAAATATTGTGGTTTAAATAACAGGCCGCTAATTAAAAAAAAGTTACTGCCTGTTATTTTTATTGATGGGTTGCCGTCATCATAAAATGAACCTTTGTTTAAAAGGACGACAGATTGCTACTTTTGTTCTGATCAATTTTGCTAACTGAAAATATCGGCTGGTTTGTTGTAAAACTATGTCCGGAACCAAAGCCTGTAAAATCAGCAGAAAGAAAATGACTGGTAACCTTTAATTCATCTGCTGTTCTTTGCACGGATAAATAATGAAACAAAGGTTTATAATCCGTTGAAAGGTCAGGTCTTTTATCAATCGAAGTATTGAGTGGCTGATGTAAGCCACCGCCACCACCTATCACTAAAAAATCTTTACCCATTACTTTAAAATGTTCAAAGTCGTGTGCATGCCCTGTGATGAATAATCTTGCTTTTTTTGAATTGATAAAGGGCGGTACGAAATTTTGCTGAACAGAAGAAGAAGAACCCACAATGATGCTGTTGGTATAAGGAGCATGATGACAGGTTACAATGATGACTTTGATAGCTTCGCTGGTATCAAGCATGTTTAATTCAGACTGATACCATTGATTTTGCTTTACTTTATCACCTGCGGAAAGTTTATTAAAGTTTGAGTTTAATAGAATAATGGCCACTGAATCTGTGACCGAAACATACCCGGTAATAACATTTTCAGGGAATCTTTTTAAAAAATTTTTTTCTCCTTTTTTAGTTCTGCCCATTACATCATGGTTACCCAGCAAACCACAAACTGTTGTATTTTCTTTACGGCAGTTATCTAAAAAATTATCTACCTTTTTCCATTTGCGGTTGCTATATCCCAACGATACCACATCACCCAGCATATACACACTTTGCGGTTTTGTTTTTACAATCTGTGCAAAAAGTAAAGAAGTAGCCTGTTTGTTGTGCGTTGGTTTAAGTATAATTTTTTCTACCAGCATGGGTGCCTGTGTGTCGCTGATAAAATCCATTTCTCCACCAGTAGTGGTAGTTGTTGGTAATTGTGCAATACAACATAAGGGAACTGTAGAAATAAGAAATAAAATAATTTTTGATCTTACCATTTGTTGATAGTTGAATTTAGAATTTTATAAACTTCCAAACCATTTGTACCTGAAGGCCCAACATATTGTCTCTTGTTTCAAAGGCATTCATCCACTTTGCTTCTGCCGCCAGGCCAAATCTTGTTGAAACTGGTTGTGTATATAAAATGGCAATATCCGAGCCTAAACTAAAAAATTTTGAATGTACATTTCCGTTATATTTCAGGTCGCTTGTTAAAAGATACGAACCTATGCCTGCAAAAATACTAATCCTTTTTATAACCGGCATTGACCAAACAATCAGTATAGGAATTGCATGAAGACTCACTTTGCCGGTTTGTGTACCATTTTTTAACTCGTAACTGAAAAAGTTGGTGTAACCACTTTCAACACCCAGCCACAGGCGATAAGCCGGATGCCACATTAGCCTGAAAGTGCCTGCTGCACTGGTTTTTGAAACATTTTGTACCCCAACACCCGACTGGGGATTGATATTGGCGATGTAACTTGCAAAACCGCCTCCGACGTATAAAATAAAAGAAGATTTTCTTTTTACAAGGGTGTCAGCTTTAACGGTTGATTGTGCAAACAACGTGTTAAAAAACATACTTGTCATGATAACTACTGCCAAAAAAACTGCTTTACTGCTGTACATAATAGTTATAGGCTACGCATGATGGAAAATTAGATAATATGCCATCAAAATGGCCATCTTTGATAAAACTGTTAATAAATTCAGGTACATCCAGCGTCCACACAAATGCCCTTCTGCCCTGTGTATGTATCAAATCTACCAGGTTGTTTTGAGTACCTTCTGTAAAACGAGGTGCCCAGATAAGTGCATTGGATTTTGTTACATCATCAATACTCAACTCACATAAAGAAGGCGTGGAAGCAAAGCCGGGTGAAGATAAAAATTGATTGAACTGGTCCTGACCCGGCAGCCCGATTACGATATCTACTTTTCTGCCGGCTGCTTGTGCTTTTTGTATAAATTCTTTTTGAAGTGCTTGTACTGGTTTAATGCTGCCCACATATTTTGTATCTAGCCAAACAAAGGTTAACGGCGTTTGATACACCACTGCCGTTAGTGCTTCCCGAAGTGTAGGAATTTTTTCGCCATGTATCAGTCTTACAAAAAAAGACAATTGCTCGTAAGTATAATTTTCTATCGGGCCTAACAAACCGCATTTTTGTATTTCCCGGAGGTTTAAATTATTATCATGGTAAAGTATGGGAATGCCGTCTTTAGTATAGCGAACATCCACTTCAATACCTGTGGAGCCAAATTCTGGTGTCTTCAAAATCATTGCGACAGAATTTTCTGAAACCTGCAGCAGGTCGGAGGTTCGGCCACCTGAACGATGCGCTGCAATTTGAAAAGAAGCGGGGCCTTTGTATAACTTTCTGTTGTAAGTTAACAGCACAGGCAACGTGGGCTCTTCCGGCCCGTTTCCAAAAACGCCGGTGATAATAACACTGCCCTGGCTAACAACAGGCGCAGAACCCAGCAGTATATCTGCGCCAGCGGTTGCGTTGATTGTTAAATGCACCAGGCCTGTTTCAGTACTTACCATTTTACGCCAATAGCCATTTAATAAAATAGTACCGTTCAGTTGTTTTCCTTCACAAATAAAATAAGCAATGTCTTTGCCAAAAAATCCCGATACATGAAAAGTGGTATCTCCGCCATTTATTGCATAACTCCATTTGATGGCTGCAAGTGCACCAAAAACATCCGATCCGTTGGTAACAATATAAACACCTTCCATGGCGGTTTTTGCAGCAGCTGGTAAAGCTTGTGCAGCAGGTGTGTTAAACAAATCCCAGCGGCCGGTGTCTGGCAAAACTACCTTGTATTCTTTTTTACACGAAAAGAAAATACACGATATAAAAAACAGGTAAATTATTTTTTTCATAAAATAAATCCAACGGTTACTTGTGGGTAAAAAACTTTGCGGTTTGTTTTATAAAACAAGGCCCAGGTTTGCCAGTAAAATTTATTGTTGATGGCAGAAAAAGCCAGGGTTAAATGCTTTTTATTGTAAAAGGGTTGTTCAAGCGACAGTGTAAAAGTTTCACCGTTGTAATAATTTTGACTGGAAGAATATTTCACAGTTCCGTTAGCAGCCTGATAGTACAAATTCACAGATACCTGCGCCTTCAATGCAATGAGCAGATTTCTTTTTGTTTTATAGCCAATTGACATATTAGGATAATCAAGCCAACCCAATGCCTTGCTGTTAAAGCCGCTGAGTTTTAAAAATCCAAACCAGAATCCAATATCATTGCCTACCGAAAAGTATATATTTTTATTGATTGGTTTTAAATAATGAACACCGGTTGAAATGTGATTTTGAAGCACCTGAAAAAGCAAGCGGCTGTCTAATACAAAGTAATTGTTTATTTTTCGCAACAGGTGGTAATCACCTGCGGGAATTCTTAACCTCACTTCTTCTGTGATGTCTTCCGGGGTAGTCATCATTGTAAAACCGATAGAAGAACGCCATTTTTCTTTATACATCGGATAAGGAAAAAATATGGCTGCGTGTTTTGATCTGAAACTGGTATCCTGTGCGGCAATACCCAACGAAATATTGATAATGGCTATTAATAAAAACGTTGATTTATAAAAGCAGTTTTGTATGTTATTTTTTGTTTTAATAATTGAATTTTAGGGTAAAAATTGAAAAATATATTTAAAACACTATCTATCAATATAAAGATTATTGCAAAAGTATAACACAATTGTTTTAAAAGTATTTTAATATTTTAATACAAGTATTTACTTTACCTTAAAAGTGCAATTCACCTTTCTTTAAAAGCGTAATAAATTTGCATGCAAACTTTTGCCAGAAATATGTTTGGCAATAATTACTGTAGCAAAATAATTTATATAAAGTATGTAAACAGCATTTATGAAACGTACCATCAGATACTACCGGATTATTTGGCTTAAGCACGACCTGCCTGCTGGTCTTTCTGTTTTTCTGGTGGCACTGCCGCTGTGTTTGGGCATTGCTTTGGCATCAGGAGCTCCGCTTGCTGCGGGTCTTTTGTCTGGCATCGTCGGGGGCATTGTGGTAGGTTTAATCAGCGGTTCGCAACTGGCAGTTTCCGGGCCGGCTGCAGGTTTAACTACCATTGTTGCAGCCTCCATTATTTCCCTGGGCGATTATAAAATATTTTTGCTTGTAGTGATGGTTGCTGGTTTGTTTCAACTGCTACTCGGGCTTTTAAAACTCGGTGCCATTGCCAATTATTTTCCCTCATCTGTTATAAAAGGGATGCTGGCTGCTATTGGAATTATATTAATTTCAAAACAAATACCTTTGGCACTTGGCTATGATCAACCAGATTTTTGGACCAGCGGTTTTTTGAACCTTTTTTCTTCAAAACATTTTTTGGGTAATTTCGGCGAGTTCTATCATCACATTACAAGAGGAGCTATATTGATAACCCTTTTTTCTTTGGGTATACTTATCGTATTGCAGCATCCCGCTGCTAAAAAGTTCAAGATAATACCAGCTCCTTTACTGGTAGTGGTTATTGGCATTATTACCCACATTGTTCTTACAAAAACAACGTCTGACTTTTCGCTAAAGCAAACACAACTGGTAAATATTCCGGCTAATATTTTTGCCGGTATTTCCTTACCCGATTTTTCTAAATTATTTTCGACTGCTGAAATATGGAAAGATGGGCTGATTATAGGTTTACTGGCAACTTTAGAAACATTGCTTTGCATAGAAGCCATTGACAAATTAGATAAGCGCAACCGCATCACCCCGGTTAACCGTGAGTTGATTGCGCAGGGTATTGGAAATATGATTTGTGGATTAGTGGGTGCTATACCGATGACGGCAGTAGTGGTAAGAGGTGCGGCCAATGTAGATGCAGGCGGACGTACAAAACTTGCTGCCTTTACACACGGACTTTTTCTTTTGCTGGCTGTATTGCTTGTGCCTTTTTTACTGAACAAAATTCCGTATGCTTCACTTGCAGCGATATTGCTGGTTACAGGTTTCAATCTTACCAAACCAAAATTGTACCGCAATATGTTTAGCCTTGGATGGAAACAGTTTATACCTTTTATGTTTACCATCATTGTAATATTGGCCACTGATTTACTGATAGGGGTAAGCATCGGGTTGCTGGTTTCTATTTACTTTATCATTCAGAATAATTTTAAAGCAGAATATAAAATTACCAAATCGCAGCAGGGAGGTATAGATACAGAATACATTAAACTCAACAGCAATGTAACCTTTTTAAACAAAGTAAAATTGCGTAAAACGCTGGATGAAGTGACAGAATACAGTGTGTTAACGATTGATGGCAGCGACTGTAATTTTATTGATTATGATATACTGGAAATTATCAGCGAGTATCATGGCAAGGCACACGAAAGGCACATTGAGTTACATTTAAAAGGAATTGAAAAGGTAAACGTTACCGCGGTTCATTAACAATCGTTTTCTTCTTTTTCTTTTTTTAATTTCCTTGAGGCTTTT
>NZ_JACMOO010000205.1 GCF_014377975.1 Ferruginibacter sp. | reverse complement strand
CGAATAATGTAAGAACGCAGCAACCTGTTGAATAAAATGAAAGCAGATGCTGCTAAAAAAGGTGTGTAAGTATGGCATCAGGTTATCGGGTAAAAAAGAAGCGTTGAAGGTACAGGTGGATACGATAAAAGAAGTGCTGTTTGCTACAAAAAAAACAGGCTAACAGTTACAATTAATCTGTAGTACTGCCGGCTAAAACACAACGTATAGTTTAACAAAATGCTCCTTTACTTTTGAATAAACTACCTTTAAGTAATTTAATGTTAAATATTTATTTATTGTTACAATACATTGCTCAAGAAAACAAATAAATGCCAATAGAAACAAATAAACCCACTATACCATCGCAAAACCTTTTTCCGGTAGTAGGCATTGGTGCATCTGCAGGGGGACTGGATGCTTTTAAAAAATTGATAACAGCTATTCCAAAAAATTCAGGAATGGCGTATATTCTTGTTCAGCATTTACACCCGGAACATGAAAGTGCCTTGCCCGAAATTTTACAACGGGTTAGCAAAATTCCGGTGGTGGAAATAAGCGACAATGTGCATGTAGATCCCAATCACATTTATGTTATTCCTTCCAACAAAATACTCATGGCCACGGATGGTGTATTGAAACTAAGTCCGAGATTGACAAAAGAACGATTGAATTTACCCATTGACATTTTCTTTTCTTCTCTGGCCGAAGTACACCAGGCCCATGCCATCGGCGTGGTATTATCCGGCACCGGTGCAGATGGTACTGCGGGGTTAAAAGATATTAAAGATCAGGGAGGGCTTACGTTTGCACAGGATCCTGCCTCTGCCGCTTATGATGGTATGCCAAAACATGCCATTGATGCGGGGATAGTTGATTTCATTATTGCACCTGAAAAAATTTCGGAGAAATTGCTGGATCTGCGGCAATCTTTTATTAATGCTTCTTCTGATGGTCCAGATGCTGCAAAAGATAAAATAAATGAAGATGCCTTTCGCCAGATATTGGCATTGCTGAAGGTTAGGGTGGGTGTGGATTTTAATTTTTATAAACAAACAACTGTTCGGCGCCGCATTATCCGGCGTATGGTAATGCTTCAGTTAGAAACCATTACAGATTACATGAATTATCTTAAAAAAGATAAGCCGGAGTTGGATATTTTGTTCCAGGATCTGCTGATACCGGTTACTTCTTTTTTCCGTGACCCTCTTACCTTCGATACTTTATGTGAAACAGTTTTTCCTGAGATTATAAAAAATAAACCGGTTGGTATTCCTTTACGTTTTTGGATAGCAGGCTGCTCCACTGGTCAGGAAGCGTATTCAGTAGCCATCTGCCTGCAGGAATATTTAAGCAACCATACTGCCAGTGCCAATGTGCAGATTTTTGCCACCGACCTTTCGGAGAAAGCAATTAAAAAAGCAAGGACCGGTATCTACACAAAAAAAGAATTAGAAGGTATTTCAGATAACCGCCTGCAACAATTTTTTATTAAAACAGAGGGGCATTACCAGGTAAAAAAACCAGTAAGAGATATGTGTATATTCGCCGTACACAATTTTTTAAAAGATCCGCCCTTTGCAAAAATGGATTTTATCGGTTGCCGCAATGTGCTTATTTATTTAGAACCTTTTCTGCAAAAAAAAGCACTCACACTATTTCATTATGCATTAAATGATAAAGGGATTTTATTATTGGGTAAATCAGAAACTACCGGAAACGCATCGGATATTTTTATTCCTTTTGGAAAAAAAGATAAATATTTTACCAGGAAAGCCCTGACCGGAAAGTTTACCAATGTGACCAGCGAACGAAGTGAAGCAGCCTTTGCGGATAAAAATTATTTTATGCGTAGCAAGGAAGTAAAGACAGATGATTTTCAAAAAAATGCCGACGATATTTTATTACAGAACTATACACCGGTGGGTGTAGTGGTGAATGATCAGTTTGATATTGTACAGTTTCGTGGCAGCACCGGCGAATACCTGGAACCTTCGCCAGGCAAGGCAAGCCTGAATGTATTAAAGATGGCCAGGGAAGGCCTGGCATTTGAAATACGCAATGCACTCCACAAAGCAAAAACTTCCAGTAAACCATTTATTAAAGAAAACATCCCGGTTAATAATGGTAAGAAATCAGTAACTATTGAAGTGATTCCATTATTGAATACAGTTGACCTGCATTTTTTAATTTTGTTCAGGGAACAACTGGCAATAATCGATGAGCAATTAACAGCCGGTAATGAAAAAAAGAAGGCACAAAAAATTAAAAAAGACGAAAAGGATACCCGCATACAACAGTTAGAAAAAGAACTGGAAAGGCTAAAGGAAGACATGCGTAGTATTACCGAAGATCAGGAAGCCGCCAATGAAGAACTGCAAAGCAGTAATGAAGAGTTGATGAGTGGCAGCGAAGAATTACAGAGCCTGAATGAAGAATTAGAAACCAGCAAAGAAGAATTACAAAGTACCAACGAGGAGTTGATTACAGTAAACCAGGAACTGTACGACCGCAATGAAGAACTCAATCAAAGCCGCAGGTTTGCAGAAGCTACCCTTGCAGTAGTGCATGAGCCATTGCTGGTATTGGATAAAAATTGTATAATAAAAAGCGCAAACACTTCCTTTTATAAAACTTTTCAACTAACTGAAGAAGATACCCTCGGCAAAATCTTATTTCAGTTGCAAAATGATGGTTGGAACATACCCGGCCTTCAAAATGAGCTTAGAAAAGTTCAGAAAGAAAAAGAAAAGATGATTGAAGTGGAAATTACTTTTTCATTCCCTGTAATTGATGAACGTACCATCTGTTTTAATATTCAGTCAATTAACAGGGAGAGTGGAGAGCAGTTAATTTTGCTGGCACTAAATGATATTACGCTAACAAAAAAGGCGGAAAAAATATTAACAGAAAAGGTAACGGGAGTTTTAAAAGAATACGATTTGCTGCATAGTTATTATATGGATGCCCCGGCGTTCTTTGTTATTTTAAAAGGACCAGACCATATTTTTGAATTTGTCAATAACATGTTTCACCAATTTACAGGGAACCGGAATATACTTGGCAAAAAAATGATGGAATGCCTGCCCGAACTGAAAGACCAGGGTTTTGTAGAAATTGTGGATGAAATTATTATTACCGGAAAACCTTTTACAGGTAAAGAAATGCCTGCGTTTATTAAAAAAGTAAAAGGAAAAGAGCCGCAGCAGATTTATATAGATCTGAATTGCCAGGCCATTAAAAATGATTACGGTAGTATATCGGGTATTTTAATTTTTGGGTATGATGTTACAGAATTGGTTGAGAGCCGTAAACACCTGGAACGCAATGCTGAAATGATAGAGAAGCTCTTTATAAATGCCCCCGCCTATGTAGCTACTCTTGACGGGCCGGAGCATATTTTTAATTTGATAAATCCATCTTATCAAAAATTATTTGGCAACCGAAAAATACAAGGTAAGCCCATTATGGAAGCATTGCCCGAACTAAAAGGACAGGGCTTTGATAAATTATTAGACAACGTTTACAATACAGGAGAAGTATTTGTTGGTAATGAAGTACCTGTATGGGTTGCTTATGATGAGGACCTTGCACCTACAGAACGGTATTTTAATTTTAGTTATCAGCCTATTTATGATGATAATAAAATAATAACCGGCGTACTCGTTTTTGGATACGAAGCAACAGAACAGATACTTTCAAAAAAAAAGCAGTATGAATATGCGGAACGTTTTCGTACGCTGGCTGATGCCATGCCGCAAAAATTGAATACTGCAGATGCAGCAGGAGAAATAGATTATTTAAATCAGCAATGGTACTATTATACCAACATGAATTTTGAAGAATTAAAAGGCTGGGGCTGGAAAAAAATAATACACCCCGATGACCTGGAAATTACCGTAAAAAATTGGGAACATTCTATAAAAACTGGTGACCCATATCAATTAGAACATCGCTTTCGCCGTTATGATGGAACTTATCGTTGGCATTTAACCCGTGGGCTTCCTCAAAAAGATACCGATGGAAAAATAATATCGTGGATTGGTACACACACAGATATTAATGATCAAAAAACATTTGCCGAAGAAAAATTCGTGTTAGAATTTGCTGAAGATTTTTCGAAATATAAAACCGGCGAAGATTTCTTCAGTTCGGTGGTAAATTATATTTTCAAAAAAACCGGGCTGGATTATGTATTTATAGGAGAACTGGTGGAGAAAGAAAAAAATAATTTTTCTGTTCACACTATCGCATTAAGTGCACAGGGAAAGATTGTTCCCAACATTATATACCATCTTGAAGACGGACCCTGTAAGGAAGTAACCCGTGGCACCGTATTCAGCTATCCTAAGCAATGCAGAATTACTTTTCCTAAAAATAAAACAATATCAAAATTTAATGTAGAAGGATATGTGGCCTATCCTTTATATGAAAGTAATGGAAACCCGATTGGATTAATAGGGGCAATGCATGAAAAAGAAATTTTAAATCCTGAATATATTTTAGCAATTTTAAAAATAGTGGCCAATAGGGCAGAGTTTGAAATGGAACGCCATAAATTTAGTGAAGCTCGTGAAAGAGCCTTTATGGATTCCAATGTTATTGGTGTAAATATTTCCCAAGTTGCAGATGGAGCAGTGGTAGAGGCAAACAATGCTTTTCTCAGTATGACTGGTTACAACAGACAAGATTTAAAAGAAGGTAAAATAAACTCAATGCATTATACGTCGAAAGAATATTTTGCAATTGACCGTCAGGCACTTAATAGTGCAATGATTGATCAGGTTTCTCCAGCGTATGAAAAAGCAATTATTTGCAAAGACGGAAGAAAAATTTTTGTACTTGCAGGACGAGCCCTGATAAATAAAGATAAAGGAGAAATTATGAGTGTGTTTGTTGACATTACTGAAAGAAAAAGAATGGAGCAGAAAAAAGATGAATTCATCAGCATTGCCAGCCACGAAATGAAAACGCCACTTACTACAGCCAAGGCCTACCTTCAACTGCTTCAGCTTTCATTGGATAAAGTAAATACAACTGCTAATTTGTACGCAAAAAAAGCCACTCTTTCTGTTAACAGACTCAATGAACTGGTAAACGAATTATTAGATGTAAGTAAAATACAGCATGGTAAATTAGATTACCATATTTCCAGTTTCAATTTTAATGAAATGGTAGATATTACACTGGAAGATGTTCAGCAAACGTCTCCAAAACATGCAATTGTAAAAACAGGGAAAGTGCATCAGCAGGTAGTGGGCGATAAAGACAGGTTGCAACAGGTAATAATTAATTTACTCAGCAATGCCATTAAATATTCACCAGATTCATTAGATATTTATATTAATATAGCTGACCAGGATAATGAAATAAAAGTATCGGTAAAAGACAATGGCATCGGCATAAGCCAGGAGCACCTTGATAAAATATTTGACCGGTATTACCGGGTAGAAGAGCATGCCATACAATTTCAGGGGCTTGGCATCGGGTTATTTATTTCGTATGAAATTATCCAGCGGCATAAGGGTAAACTTTGGGTAGAAAGTGAACTGGGTAAAGGAAGCACCTTTTATTTTACATTACCGGTAAATTAAAGAGGAAGTATTTAAAGATATTTCTTCGCTCACCAAAGCCGGTGGCTTGGCTGCATACGGTGTTTTCAGGTATTTTTGCACAATGAAAGCGCAATAGCAGATGTATTAATACCAGGCAGTATTTCAGCACCTGCTGCAAAATTATCTTTTACAAACCAGGTTGGTAAGTTAAAACTAAAAGCGGTATTAGCGTGTAGAACATTAAGACCGATATTGAAACGTTGCTTCCTGTAAAATACCCTTCTTTTTAAGTTTGCGAATACGGGTACAAAATGATAAAAATCAAAATATCGAATAATGTTTTTTTTATGCAATTAATTTTGTTGATGATAATAATTGTACGATTATAAATATGCCGGTAGAAATAACCTGCCAAACTTTTTTTATTTTTTTTATTATGTATGTTGTAAAAAAAGGGCTGATAAATTTGGGGAGGAACTTAATGTACTGAAGTATTTTTATACTGTTTTAAAAGATGTTATCTCTTACTAAAGCCACTGGCAACAGTTTTATAAATTTAAAAACCTTTTGTGTTGAGGTTGTACTATCTTTCCATCTTTAAAATTCTATGCAAAAATGTGTTTTAATATATGACGACGATACAGAAATTTTATTTCTGTGTAAGGCAATTTTGGTAAATGATAATTACCGTGTAGAAACACTTTCCCGTTGTGAAAATATAATTGAAGATATTTTAATTATAAAACCGGATATAATTTTAATGGATTTGTGGATACCCGAAATTGGTGGTGAAAAGGCTATCAGCATAATGAAAGGAAACCCCGCAACACATCATATTCCTACTATTCTGTTTTCTGCCAATGCCGAAATTGCGGCTATTTGCAAAAGTATAAAAGCGAATGCCTATATCGAAAAACCATTTGACATCGATGTATTCAGGGAAACAATTAAAAAATATATTTTATAATCTGCCACCCCTTTTTTTCAAAGAAATAATTTTTTTTTCAGCCGTGCTGTCTGCATACCCAGGCATTTGGGGGTAATGTATGATATTGTTGTATAAACTAAACCTGTTACCAATAAGCAGCTTTTTTCAAGATTGGTACATACTCTTCCAAAATCAATTTTAAAGTAATCTTCGCATAATTATTTCCCCATTAGGGGGAATATTATTATTACTAAAACAAGTTTTATCATAAAAATAACAAAACTGCAATCCGTTTGTAATAACGTTTGATTGTCACTAAGCCCAGTTAAAATAGTGGCATAATGGTTGCCTTAATAATATTAGAGAATAAAGAAAATGAGATAATTGAAAACCGTTGAAAGACGTGTATAAATAATTTATTTTTTCTTAAACAATAATGAAGCAATGTTTAGCCAGTTTACTAAAATCAAGCGCCCAATAATCCCGGATTTAAAAAGGATGAGTGATATAGATATTATTCAAATGCTTGTCGAAAAAAATCCAAAAGCATTTGAACATTTGTATGACAAATATAGTGCGGCAATGTTTACAATTACGTACAAGCTTGTTGGTGATAACTCAATTGCTGAAAAAATTTTTATAGATGCATTTGTAGAATTACATGAAAAAAAAATCCT
>NZ_JACMOO010000204.1 GCF_014377975.1 Ferruginibacter sp. | reverse complement strand
TTTCTTCCCATGCCTCGTCAGAATAAATAAAGACCCTGGCCGTTTCCAGGCAATCTATATTAGTTACGGGGATATAGTTTTGTTCTCCATCCTCATCCGGCAGCGAAATAAATCCACTTATCAAAATCGCTTCTACATCGACCACTTTCATCAGATCATGAAATCAATAAAAAAATTAAACCAATTCGCTGCATCGAAAAAATACGATTTAACATTTCCTTCAATCTAAATTCAACGCTTTTGCAATTCGTTAAGAATTCACTCCTTAATTTTAAACCTCATTCAATAAATACATTTTTGAATTATTTTAAATTATAGCTATTCAGACAAGACTTCTACATTAATAAATTCTTAGTACTTACACAGCGATCCGTGTTAAAAAGTCGCACAATAAACAGTCAATAATAACGAGTTAACAACGATGGAAAAAGGCTGGCGTTATCAATCAATTGGTACTCCGGGGCAAAGAGTTGTACTTTTTTGCAAAACCTAAACTAAGAAAAACACATGCATACGAATATGGCTCCCAATTTCTGGCAACGCATCGGCGTACAAAACTGGTTTTTAAAAAAAGAGGCAGATTGTGTTGCCATGGCAACGCTTTCGCCAGATACAGTTCATAAATATATTATCGAAAAATTCCAGGATTCCATTACTGAGTTGTCCTTCGCGGGAAGGGTTATATTTTATCATGAATACATCATTTGTTTTAGTCCGCCCGACTACAATAAATTTATGGATAACAACAAAGGCATATTCGGATTTATTATCCAGGAAGCGGTAAAGTCATTTTATACCATTTTGCAAGAACACAAGCAACAGGGTAAAAAAATAACGCCGTCCTCCAACAAATGGGTTTTTCGTTTTGTGTCGCACCCGGATTATGGACCCGGTGATAAAAGTTTTATTGGTAAACTGTTGCCCGGCAATTCAGCCCCGAAGCAAAAAGACGATAGTCTGCGGGTTACTTTTATTCCCCGGCAAACGGGCATTGCGCAAACATTTGATATTGCAGATGAACTGTTAAAAGACTTTACTTTTTACAGTGATGGTTATTATGAAATTCCCTATTGGCAGGGGCTTGTGGCGGAAGAGTCGGGTACGCCCATTGCATCAAAGTATTTTGCCCGGTTTGAGATAATCCTTCCGGATAAACAGTATGCCGGCAAAAAGCTGGAATATTTTATGAAGCGGGAACAGATCACCGTTTCGGGAAGTGAAGAAAATTCAACACAGGAAACTATTTTTAAAATCCCATCCGAATGGGTATCCACGCCACATTTACTGATTCGCTTTGATAAAACCGCTGACAAATTTATGCTGAGTTCTTTTGGAGAAAAAACAATCATCAACGAAATAGAAATAAAAAACAGCGACCCCGCAACACCAAAGTGGACGGAGCTTCCACTCAATTCAAGGATTGTATTAAATGGCATTGTAACCATCAACATTTTTAAAGTTTGATATGGATAAAATACTGGCAATAGCGCTGCTGGTGATCAGCATCATTTTGTTGATCGCTAATTTTTCTGAAATAAAGCAAACACACAATAAAAATGGGTGAATATTTTGTGGGCATAACAGACAAGGGTAAACGAAGAGATCACAATGAAGATACCTTTATTGCCTGCGAATTTTTCAACAAAGAATTCGTTGTGGCCTGTGTAATTGACGGTGTAGGCGGTTACAGCGGCGGCGAAGTTGCGGCAGCAATTACCAGGTGTGTTATACTGGATCATCTTAAAAATTTACCGGCAGATATTATTGCAACACTTCACACTGCTGTCTCTGCAGCCAATGTTACAATAAGGGAAGAAAGGAAGAAGGGTAATAAACAGGAGCAAATGGCCTGTGTGCTTACCTGTGCGGTAACAGACATACAAAATAATAAGCTTTACTATGCCCATGTTGGCGATACAAGGTTGTATCTTTTAAGAGACCATTCGCTGGTGAAATTATCAAAGGATCATTCTGTAGTGGGTTTTTTGGAGGAGTTAGGTCGGTTGTCGGAAGAAGATGCGATGAGTCATCCAAGACGCAACGAAATTACCAAAGCGCTGGGCTTTGAAGCAGACATCCACAAGATCAATGATTTTATTGAAACAGGCCAATCGCCCTTTCTTCCGGGAGATACCATACTGGTATGCAGTGATGGATTAACCGATATGATTTCTACTGCCACAATTTCGGCTATACTGCTACAGAAAATTAGCCTCACTGAAAAAGCAAAAGAATTGGTGGCTGCAGCAAATGAAGCCGGGGGTAATGATAATATTACTGCGGTGCTTGTACAAAATAATAAGCAACCTACACCAACGGTTGCATTAAAGCCGTTTGAAAGAAAAAGTACTACAGCGAAAAATCCAATTCCTGTAAGCAACAATTCATCTGAAGAAAAGCCGGATCTGCCGGCTACCCGTAAAGGCAGTTTAATTATATTATTAATCCTGTTTTCTCTTGGCATTTTAGCAGTGTTGTTATTTCAAAATAAATCCGCTGTACCTGCAAATAATGTTGTTTTAAAATCAGTACCAGTGTGGCCGGAAAATGACACCCTGGAGCAGTTTATGCGAATGGTAAAAGATTCTACTAAAAATTATTCCTTTAACCGGGGAGCATCTTTACTGAATGTGCAGAAACCGGTTTTTATCAGTAAAGACAGTTTCTACATAAAAGGAAACGGAGTTACTATTATCAGTGATTCAAATTATAAAGGTGCTGCATTTATCATCAGCAATACTGCAAAACACATTGTATTGGATAGCATTGTTTTTAAAAATTTTGATGTGGCTGTTGCGGTTCAAAAAAGCAATGTAGAATTTAAAAATATACAATTCATCAATTGCCGTGTGCCTGTACTTTACCAATTATCATTTACCGGTACGATGATATCAGGGCTTTTAAAAGATTCCATATTTATTCCTGTTTCAAAATTTAAAAAACTTTAAATGGCGTCTC
>NZ_JACMOO010000203.1 GCF_014377975.1 Ferruginibacter sp. | reverse complement strand
TCCTTTTATAAAAAACCTCCCATAGGTTTGGATGGTTTCATTGTTATACACTCTTGCCAGGGAATCCTTGTTTTGAGCATGTGCTAAAATAGTTATACAATTCGCAAGAACTAAGCAGATGAAAAAGCGTAATAATGTTTTGGTTCTTTTCATTTTTATTGTTTTGATTTTTGAAATAAACATATTGCCCTCCCCAACACTATGAAGTGAAAACCTTATAATAGCGAAATACGAGTTATTGTTAGAATATTTTTAATAAGTACTTGTATGACTCAGTGCATAACACAAAAAAATTGTACCAATTTTTTTGATACCACATTCATACTGATAAAAAAGTGCATTATTTTTTCCAGAATTGCACATGGTCATTCACTGTAAGTTCAGGTCTGTTTCCCTTTAATGTACTTGAAGTAACTGAAATAAAATACATGTTTTGGTTAGTAAATTTAGTAGGATACTTTTGTCTATATTCAATGATATGGTGAATTTGGAAGAAGATCCATCATAGATTACTGCCGGGGTGTATACCAGTTCCCTTTTGTTTCTGCTCCTTTGCTTGTTTCGGAAACGGTTCCTCTGCAGTAAAAAAAAAAGGAAATCAGCAAAGTAAGAAAGTCTTGTCTTCTACTTTTTGAATAATGGAAATGAATGTACATAAACCGGCTGTTAAAGCGGTGATTAAGGTTGCCTAAGAAACAGATGTGCTGCTTGTGGTTGTATCGTAAGTTGGATAATATTTTGGACAGTCTGTTAAAAATAAAATACCTGTTATCAACAGTGAAGCTGGTATGCCAATTAAATTTTTAATTATAAAAAAAAATAAATGGATGAATGTATCTATCCTTTGTAATCAGTAGCAGATGAATTGTTATCAGCTTTTTAAAAAATTGTATTCCTTTAAGGTTGCTGCATAAAAAAGAGAAAGCCATAAGGACCTTCTCTTTATAATCAATTACATACCAACCAGTCTGGAAGAACTTATAACTTATAACTTATAACTTTAACTTTATTCCTACCTGCTTCTTCCCCAGCCAAACCAGTCGTTGCCGTTGGCAAACAACATCAGGCTCAATAACAATACCATTCCTACTACCTGTGCATACTCTAAAAACTTTTCGCTTGGCTTGCGGCCGGTGATCATTTCGCCCAGTGTAAACAATACATGTCCGCCATCTAAAGCTGGTATGGGCAATAAGTTCATAAAGGCTAGTACAATGGATAAAAATGCAGTGATGTTCCAAAAACTTTCCCAATCCCAAGGGGTTGGAAAAACAGAGCCAATGGTTTTAAAACCACCCATGCCTTTGTAGGCACCTGTTTTTGGATTGGCCATTTTTTTAAACTGGTCAACATAACCACTTAATTTTTCCCATGTTTTTGCAACACCAGCCGGAAAGGCTTCCAGCAAAGAATATTTTTTTTCATCAATTTTTATCAGGCCCAGGCTATCCATTTCATATAAATTTATCCAGGGTAGCCCTATCTTACCATCACTGTTTACCCTGCTTCTCAAAGCAAGCTTCTCACCATTTCTATCAACTTCAATGGTCACACTGTCATTTCTCTTTTTTTCTACCAATTTACCCATTTCATCCACAAAAGTTACCGGTACACTATCTACGGAAATTATTTTATCCATCCTCTGAAGACCCGCCTTTTTTGCGTACATAGTGTCAAACATTTTATCAGAAAGATCACCCACAATGGCATTGCGTCTAAATTCAATAAATCCTACACCCTGCTTTTTCTTTTCCACCAGCTGACCAATCAAATCTACCGGCATTAGCAACGTTTTTTGCCTGCCGTTTTGTTCCACTGTTACGTTTAAAGCGGTGATCATTTTTGCTGGTATATCGTCAAAATATTTTATTTGTTGTCCGTTAATGGCAATAATTTTATCGCCATTGTTCAACCCAAATTTTAGCAGCAAACTATCGGCACAATAAATACCATTTTTAAAGGAGTTGTTTACAATTTTTTGTTCGCCCCATACAAATAATATCATAGCATAAATAAAAAATGCCAGCAATACATTTACGGTTACGCCTCCCAACATAATAATCAGCCTTTGCCATGCAGGCTTACTGCGAAATTCCCATGTCTGTGGTGGTAATTTCATGGCTTCTTTATCCATGCTCTCATCCACCATACCGGATATTTTTACATACCCGCCCAATGGTAACCAGCCAATACCATACTCGGTATCGCCTATTTTCTTTTTTACCAGAGAAAACCATGGATCGAAGAAAAGGTAAAATTTTTCAACCCTGCATTTAAACCACCGTGCCGTGATGTAATGACCGAACTCGTGTAAAATAACAAGTATGGAAAGGGATAATATTAATTGTGCAGTTTTTGAACCTACACTAACCCAGTTGATTGCTAAAAGTGTCATATTTCCCCCGTCCCGCCGCAGCGGGAAATTATTTAAAGTGTATAAAAAAATTGTATGATTATAAAAGACCGCTGGTTAAATTCACTTTGCGGTTTCTACATCTTTATTAAAGAAGCAGCAAAATTACGGGCTTCACCATCGCTTTCAAAATATTGTTCCAGTGTAGGTTTTTGTATAAAATGCACTTTTTCCATGGCTTTTTCAACCACCGCAGTAATATCTAAAAAGCCGATCAGGTTGCGCAGAAACGCCCATACAGCTATTTCGTTGGCTGCGTTCAGAATACAAGGCATGTTGCCGCCTTTAAACAGTGCCTCCGTGGCTAGAGCCAAATTTCTGAAAGTTTTAACATCCGGCTCTTCAAAATTGAGGGAGGTAACTTTTTTAAAGTCCAGCCTTGGAAAATCATTTACAATCCTTTGTGGAAAAGTCATAGCGTACTGTATGGGCAATTTCATATCCGGCAAACCCATCTGTGCTTTAATACTTCCATCTTCAAATTGAACCATGCTGTGGATGATGCTTTGAGGATGCACTACTACCTGTATCTGCTCAGGCAGCAGATTAAACAACCATTTGGCTTCAATCATCTCCAGCCCTTTATTCATGAGGGTTGCAGAGTCTATACTAATTTTTGCACCCATTGTCCAGTTGGGATGTTGCAGGGCATGATGCCTTTTTACATTCACCAAAAAATTTGGCTTTTTACCAAGGAAAGGACCACCGCTTGCTGTAAGAATTATCTTTTCAATTTTATTTCTTCCTTCGCCTATAAGGCATTGAAAAATAGCAGAGTGTTCACTATCCACCGGAATAACCGGTGCCTTGTTTTCCATTGCTTTTTGCATTACAATATCTCCTGCAACCACCAGGGTTTCTTTATTAGCAAGCCCTATTGCTTTGCCTTTTGCTACAGCTTTTAAAGTAGGTTTTAATCCGGCAAAACCTACAATGCCCGCCAGCATCATATCGTAACTGTCAAAATCAGCCACTTCTTCCAGTGCGGCTACGCCACAAAAAACTTTTATATTTTCTGATGAAAGGGCCTCCTTTACTTTATGATATTTTGCTTCGTCGCCAATTACAACAGCGTTCGGTTTAAATTCCAGCGCCTGTTTAACCAATAATTCGTCATTGGTTTGAGCAGTTAAAATCTCCGCTTCAAACAAATCCGGATTGGCACGTATCACTTCCAGTGCTTGTGTGCCGATGGAACCTGTAGAACCGAATAAAGCGATTCGTTTTTTTTGAATGGCATTGGCCATAGTTTGTTTTTTTTATAATCAGAGAAAATTGGAAAAAAACACACTGGTTTTTATCAATAGTTATTTGATACGGCAAATTACATTTTTAATTGTTTACATCCACCAGTGATATTTTTATATATGTTATAGAATGAATTTGTTGCAGGAACAAATTGAAGCTTCTTCCAGAAGATAACATCACAGATGGCAGGGCAGGCAAAGATTTGTTTGTACAAATACTTTTGATTGGCCTATCCATGGCAGTGACGTTGATTTGGAAGCTGAAGCCCCATAGAAAAAAAATTGTACAAGAGGGCGACGCAACGATTTACCACATTGCTTCTTAGCCCGGACAATATTTTTTGATTTTTTTTGCAAACCTAACCTAATAAATTTCCGGTAAACTGCATGCGGATGCGCAGTTGAAAGTTTTGGATGGTTTTAAATATTTCTCTTAAAGTAAGCTGGTCTATTTTTGTTAATTGTTGCGGCATGATATAATTATCGGGTGGCAAATGATTTTGTATTATTTGCTGCGACTGTGTTTTTAGCCGTAACCCCATTAAATAATAATACGATTGAAGCAGCTCGGTTACTTCGCTTTCTGTAAACACCTGCATGTCTTTTAAAGCCTTTAATCTTTCGCCCGTATTGGATTCAAAAATATGGTTCTTTAAGGCATATACCCTTACCAGATCAACAATGGGTGTCATAGCTTTTTTAATGTCGAACACCTCTTTTTTATCTACTTTAAACGTACGTATATTTTTAAAAAAAGCTGTGAGTGGTGGTTCATATTGCAATGCATTTTGAGCCATAAAATGAAACAGCCTGTCCATAGGATTTTGCAATTGCCCACTTAAAAAAACTTCCAGTTCTTTGATGATGGTTTCATCGCCGTATAAATAACGACAATCAAAAAACGTGGCTATCTGCATCACTGTTTCGGGCAACGTTTCCTTTATCCAACTAAAGTAATTATTTTTCCAGTGTGATAAAGAGTGCGTCCACTTTGGGTTTTGAGCCATATAGCCGCCGCTGCAATAACTAAAGCCAATGGTATTTAAATAACCTGAAATAAAGGTGGCAAACTTTAAAAAATATTCCCGTACTTCTTCCCGGTGTTCGTTGGCTTTGTCTTCGTAAATGATAGCATTATCCTGATCGGTTTTTAAAGTTTGCTCTTTGCGCCCTTCGCTGCCCATCACCATAAAAACAAATTTTGCTGGTGGTGCACCCATCTGTTTTGTTACGGTTTCAATTACTTTTATTGCAATAGTATCTGATACGGTAGTGATAACCTGGTTTACAATGGCAGCATGTACACCACGTTCGAGTAGTTGCGTTACAAGGGCTGGCACGGCTTCCCACTTGCGTTTTAACTCTTCAACAGAACGGGACTGCTTTACGGATTGAATAAATAGCAGCGGCGACTGCCCCTGTTCACTTAACAATTTATTACGACTGATAAAGCCTACGTACTCCCCATTTTTTTCGACAAGCAGGTACCGCATTTTTGTACGAAACATACTTAATACAGCTTCGTACACAAAGGCATGGACGTTGATGGAAGCAATAGGGGTATCCATGACACTGCTTACGGGGCTTTGGTAACTGGCTTGTTTGGCCACTACATTTTCCCGCAGGGTAATGTCCGTTATAAAGCCAATTATTTTACTCTGCGCATCTTTTACAAACAGGCAACTTATTTTTTGCTGGCCCATCACCAGGGCTGCCTGGTGAACGGGTGTATTGCTCCGGCACCATACTATTTCCCGATATTCTAGGCTTTCAATACGGCGGCTGTACAATTGTTCGGAGGTGATAAAACTTCGTTCGAAATTAGTGGGGTTTTTATAAAAATATGCAAACTCTTCATTAAGCATTCGTTTACCAAAAGAACCGGTGAAGTATTGATAGAATTCCTCATACCGGGCGCACAATATATTGAAAGCCTTACGGGGCAGGGTATATACAATAGTGCCCTTTTTAACTATCACCGTAGTGAGCGATTTACGGCCGTTTAGCAATTCAGAAATACCTCCGTAACAATCACCTGATTTAAATATTTCAACCAGCCTTTTATTATGATTGGTATCGTAAAAAAATGCTTCGTATTCTCCCGTTGCGATAATATCAACGCCTTTTAATTTCGTTGTTTCCTGGTGATAAATGGTGCCGTCTTTTTGATATTTTATTTCTACCAGCAGCGGAGCAATATGCTCTAATTCCTGTTGCGGTAAAAGATTAAAAGGCATTACAGTTTTTAAAAAAGGGATGCGGTTATCCATAATAAAGGGCTATTAAAAATGCACTGAATAAAATGAATAAAACAGCCAAAAGCCATCTGGCTGCATTACCAGCTTTTTCATTTTGTTTAAATTGAATTGGTGGTTGTGTAAAGTTGGTAATCTCTTTTCTTTTTACCAACTCAGAAAAACATTCGGCAGTTGCAGTGGCATCTACTATGGCATTGTGCTGGCTTAACAGTGGCTTTTTAAAAAGCAACTCATACAAATTACCTAACCTTAAAAATTTTATATGGGGATTTTGCTGCAAATGCTGCGAGGCTTTCATAATACAAAAAACAGATAATTTTTCCATAGGATTTTCCAGGGCTTCCCTAAAATAATCAGCACCAAGAATACGAAAATCCAACTCCACAAAATAACCGACAACGGTGGGCTGGTATTGCAGAAGGTCTGTGGTTAAAATAGATAACAACTGCCGGCGGGGCATACCGCTTTTTTGTAAAAAGTTCTTTGTGAGTCCGTGAATACTTAAAGCAGATGGTGAAATTTCAAAATCGTTGTTGCTGATGTAGTGATTTTCTTCCTTGATCTTTACCCCGGCCTTATTATAAATGAGCCAGCTAACCTGCACTGCATGCGGCCAGTTACCCGGAGTACTGTAAGGCATGTTCCATTTTTTTGGCAAACCAGATGCTTCGGTATCAATAAATAAAAAGTAATCGTTTAGTGGCAATTCATCCGATTTTAAAGATATATTCATTAAGGAACATATCGTTCGTTTATTGAAAACAGCGAAAACATTTAATCAGTAAAAGAACAATTTATATACTTACCGAAGCAGCTTTTCAATAGCACTGTTTACTTTACTAAAATTAAATTTTTCTATTACATTTTCCATCATTTGCTGAATTTGCTTGTTGCACAAATTACCGATGGAGCCTTCATGTGTGTGAGCAGTTGCGGGTGTATAATTAAAATTGCCCGCCTCAATATCAAGCCCAATTTTTTTATATGCATCCCTGAAAGGCATGCCTTGCAGTACCAGTTTATTTACCTCTTCTACACTAAACAGGTATTTGTATTTTTCATCCCTCAGCAAATCTTTTTTTACCTGAATATTACTCAGCATTAATCCGGCCATTTGCAGGCAGGATTGCAGGTTTTCAAAAGCAGGAATAATATGCTCTTTTAATAATTGCAGGTCTCTTTGATAACCCGATGGCAGGTTAACCGTCATCAGCATAATCTCGTTCGGTAATGCCAGTATGCGGTTGCAATGCGCACGGATCAGTTCAAATACATCCGGATTTTTTTTGTGCGGCATGATGCTGCTGCCTGTGGTTAGTTCATCCGGAAAACTGATGAAAGCAAAATTTTGATTCAGGTATAAACAGGCGTCCATACTAAGTTTGGAGAGCGATGCAGCAATATTTGCGAGGGCAGATGCAACAATTCGTTCTGTTTTACCACGACCCATTTGTGCGTACACTACATTGTAATTCAGGTCTTCAAAACCTAAAAGGTTTGTGGTCATAGTGCGATTGATGGGGAAAGAAGAGCCATAGCCTGCTGCCGAACCCAATGGATTTTTATTAACTACCCGGTAAGCCGCTTCAAGGGTTATAAGATCATCTACCAAACTTTCTGCATACGCACCAAACCATAAACCGAAAGAAGAAGGCATGGCCAGTTGCAGATGAGTGTAACCGGGTAAAAGATCAGCCCTGTATTTTTCGCTTTGCAAAATCAGCAGGTCGAAAAATTCTTTTGTGCTGTGTACCAGTTTTTCAATTTCGCTGCGCAGAAAAAGTTTAAGGTCAACCAATACCTGGTCGTTCCTGCTTCTTGCGCTGTGTATTTTTTTTCCTGTATCCCCCAGTTTGTGGGTGAGCATTAGTTCTACCTGGCTGTGAATATCTTCCACACCTTCATCCAACTGAAAATTACCTTTGGATATTTGCTGATAAATTTCTTTTAACGCAACTTCCAGCACAATCAATTCGTCTTTGGTTAACAAGCCAACAGACTCCAGCATTTTTGTATGTGCCAATGATCCGAGTACATCAAAAGGCGCTAAATAAATATCAAGGTCACGGTCGTTGCCAACCGTAAATTTCTCTACTTCCTTTAAGGATGCTTTATCTTTTTGCCAAAGTTTCAATGGGCTATTTTTTATTATTTATTCAAAATATTGATTGTACAAAAAACAAAGAATATGCAGTTTTGCATCTTTTACCATCATTCCAATTCTACTTTTATCAATGTATAATTTGTAATAGTTTCTATTTCCAGCGTTGGCTAAAATATCTTTTACATCGGTGGGCTTATCAACAATTTTTAACTGCTGATAAATGATTCTGAATTTTTGTTGAAATGAAATGGGGCATTTCTGAAGCTGATCTACAAAATGCTCTTCAATTTCTATTACCATTTCATTCTTTTTTCAAAATCGGATGAAGATATAAAAGTTCCTTTTTTACTTTCTTTAATTTTTAACGCATCTATATAGTCTTCCACTTCTGAATTTTCAATGATGGACAAGAGCTTAAGCACCTCACCGGTTGTCCAGTTACCTTTTTGTTTTTTCTGTGAAAAATTAGCTGGTTTTAATCCTATTTTTTGAGATAAATAATCATTTCTAAAACCACTGATTTCTATTAGCTGACCCATATTATCCACCAGCATCTGGTAGTTCAATACAATTTTTGATAACATTAAATTTATATTTTAATTTAGAATAATTAAATTTTAATACAAAAATACTAAATTAAAATCATTTTATAAAATCTGCTCAATCAGTTTTATATAAGTATCAATC
>NZ_JACMOO010000202.1 GCF_014377975.1 Ferruginibacter sp. | reverse complement strand
CCTTTGGTTAGTGGTAAGTTAATAACCAATAACTACCGTGTTTGCTTTTTGCTGCAACAAAAAAAACCACTACGTTTGATGCCAATTATAAACGATGATAGAAGAACAAAAGAAAGCGGCAGTAAAAGCAGAAATCAAGTTTTTGGCAGGGCCGCAAAACCGCTGGAAAGAATTACAGTTTGCGGTAAAGGTATTGTTTGAATTTATAAAGGGCTTCAGGGCGCTGCATTTTGTGGGGCCATGCGTTACCATATTTGGTTCGGCACGCTTTAAAGATGGCCACCCCTATTTTGAAAAAACAGAAGAGCTGGCTGCAAGGATTGCCCAATTGGGTTTTACCATTATGACAGGCGGCGGCCCCGGCATTATGGAAGCCGCCAACAAAGGCGCCAAGGAAGCCGGTGGCAGAAGCGTTGGCTGCAACATTGTATTGCCACACGAACAAAACCACAATGCCTACCTGGATAAATGGGTAAACATTAAATATTTTTTTGTACGCAAAACATTGCTGCTAAAATACTCTTATGCCTTTGTGGTAATGCCCGGTGGTTTTGGTACGCTGGATGAATACTTTGAAGCGCTCACGCTGATACAAACAAAAATGATCAGCGAATTTCCCATCGTAATTTTCGACACTAAATTTCACGCGGCACTGATAGCGCATATTGAATTGCTGAAAAAAGAGTTTACTATTTCACCGGATGATATCAATTTGTTTTTGGTAACAGATTCTGTGGATGAAGCGGTAGCCTACATTCAAAAAAACAGCATCGCTAAATTTAATCTACAACCCGAAAAACCTAAAAAGCCATTTAAATGGCTGGCTGAACGGGCATGAAACAAGTGGTGAGTGGCGGGTAAAATAACGCATACTTCACCTGCTCCCAAAAATTACCTCAAAATTATATCACGCAATTACGGAACAACTATGTTGAAAGCGGCATAAAAGATCAGTAAAAAATATATACAGTCAGCGCTAATCAAAAAAAGGTCGCTTATGTAAAATATGTAAAAACCAGAAAAAATTACGCTATCAAATTTCTTATCAGTAAAAAGAATTCTCCCATTTAAAAACGTAGTTTAACAAATACCTGCTCCCATTGTGTAAAGGCTAATTTAATAAGGCTGCCAATTTTTTTTCATCTAAAATAATGATGGCGCCATCTTTAATGTCGATTAATTTTTCACTTTTAAAATCGCTTAGCGTGCGTATAATTGATTCAGTGGCCTTTCCGGCTATATGGGCAAGGTCTTCCCTTGAAATATTCATGGAAAAATGTCCGGCTTCATCTTTGGTATATTTTTTTTGCAGCAGTACCAACGCTTCGGCCACCTGCTTTCGCAACGAGTTGTAAGCAATACCCACCAGTTGCTCTTCCCTGTCGGTAACACTTTGTGCCAACATCTGAATAAACTGCCGGGCAACTTCTTTGTTTGCACGCAATAATTTTTCAAAATCCCGCCGGTCTATAATTGCCAGCGTAGCATCTTCAATTACTTCAGAAGTTTCTTTGTAAACGGTGCCTTCCAGAATGGCGGTGTAACCCACATAATCTCCTTCTCCAAAAAGACCCACCGTTAATTCTTTGCCATCGTCACTGGTTTTAAATGTTTTTACTTTTCCTTTTTGAATATAAAACAACTTTACCGGATGATTTCCTTTATCATAAATCAATCTTTTCTTTTTATAAAAATTAACCGCACTATTGCTTATCAGTTCTTCCAGTGCTTGCAGGGTACCCGTTTCTTCGGTTTGCCGTACATTGTTTATCCCTTCAAAATCTTTTTGTAATAAGGCCGATTTTTTAAGCCGGCTTTCAATGGCAGTTAATAATTCTATATCACTAAAAGGCTTTGTAATATAATCATCTGCCCCCATTTCCATTCCTTTTCTAAAGTCGCCCCGCTCAGATTTTGCGGTTAAAAAAATAAAGGGAATATTTTTTAAACCTTCATTTTTGCGCAGCAAATGCAACACGCCGTAGCCATCCAAAACCGGCATCATAATATCGCAAATAATCAGGTGGGGTATATTTTTCAACGCCATCTTCACACCTTCTTTTCCATTGCCGGCAGCATCTACTTTATAATTTGCAAGTTCAAGAATCTCGGCCGTATTTTCCCTAATCTCATCATTATCTTCAATCAGCAATATACGTTTCATAAAAATCAGTACTTTAATAATTATAAGATAATTAGTTATGTCATATTTGCCGCATGGATATCAAAAGAGATGGCAAAGCAGGTGCCCTTTTCCAGTTCACTTATACATTCAATTTTGCCATTCATTAATTCAACATATTTTTCAACAATGTGTAAGCCTAAACCTGTACCCTGAATATTGGTTACATTGGTACCCCTGAAAAAACGTTCAAACAGATGATGCCTGTCGTCTTCGGAAATACCGATACCACTGTCTTTTACTTCTACCAGGATGTGCGTATCATTCACTTCACTCTTTACTTCTATCATACCATTTACCGGCGAAAATTTAATAGCGTTCGATAATAAATTGATCATCACATTGCGCAACAGCGATGGATCCAATACTACCAGGTGATTGCCCGAATGATGGTAAATAATCTGCTGCCCGGTTTTTACAATACCGTTTATTTCGCTGCATACCGAGGTGATTAATTCTTTAATATTAAATCCGGTAAAATGTGCAGCCAGGTTACCATCTTCAATTTTACCAATAGATAAAAAGTCGTTTAAAATTTCTGTAAGATTGTTTACGGCAGACTTAATGCGGTTGGTATGTTTGTCCCTTTTGTCCTGTTCATCTTCATTAACATATTTTGATACCAGTGATGCAGAAGAAAGGATGGTACTTAATGGTGTGCGAAACTCATGTGAAGCCATGGATACAAACCTGCTTTTAAGATCGCCGAGTTCTTTTTCTTTACTCAATGCCCTCTGCAATTCTTCTTTAGAAATTTCAAGTTCGTTTAAGGTTTCCTGCAATTGGCTGGTGCGAAGTACCACCTGTTTTTCAAGATCATTATTAAATTCTTCTATCTTTTTATTGATGAGGGCTAACTGCTCTTTTTGATAAAGCGTAGCATTCTCTATATCTTTTCGTTTGGTGATATCGCTTACAAAAGCAATTACAAAAGACGCTTCGCCCACTTCATAATTATTTAAACTAACTTCTACGGCAAACTCTGATCCGTCTTTTTTGGCGGCGTACAAATCCATACCAATACCCATCGGCCTTCTTTCTGGTTTGGTCATGTAACCATTTCTATGATGTATGTGAGCCGCGTGAAAACGATTGGGTATTAAAATTTCCAACTTTTTACCTATCACTTCTGCAGAACTATTGTAGCCAAACTGGCTGAGCAAAAAAGTATTGGCCAGTACTATTTCACCTTGTTGATTAACAACCAATATGCCGAGAGACGCATACTCGAATATAGCCTCAAATTTAATTTTTTCTGCTGCTAACTGAAAATCACGAGCTGCCATGTATTGGTGGTTTATACAAAAGTAACCTGTCCTGTTTTTTAAACACCAACAATTAGTGGAAACAATAGAAGCTACAATCCTGAATAATAATCGTATCCCTTTTCGTACCAGTAATCTTTAGGTTTGGTATTGCTGAAAAAGATAGTACCAATACGTTTAAGGTGCTTAATGCCATACTTTACAGGTATAATTAACCGTAAGGGATATCCTTGGTTTAAAGGCAATGGCTTTCCATTCATTTCATAACACAATATGGTTTGGGGATGCAAAATGCTGCGGGTATCAATGCCTACATAATATTTTTTATCGGGGGTATTTAAGCCAACATATTCCATTGCACTCTGGCTGCCGAGATTATACTTTTTTACAAAATCACTGAATTTTACACCGCCCCAATGGGTTACCTGGCTCCAGCCTTCAATGCATTTAAAATCAAAAATAATTTCGGTTTTTGGCAACGCTTTTATTTCAGCTAATGTAATAAACAATGTGTCGCCGGGGTTTTTAACCACCTGCAGTTTCCATGCTGCTGCATTAAAATCATCGCTTAATCCATCATCACCATTCACCCTTACCCTGGGAGCAGCCTCGCCAGGTGTGTAGGCTTTGCTGATGTTATCAGCGCTGTAAATATAATTACTGAATAAATTTTCGTTAACATTTAATACCGCCCTTAAAGGCCCAGGTACGGCATTATCTTCGGGTTGATGGATTAACCATCGCCAGGTAAAAATCGCTGCGCCAGTCAACAAAAAGAAAACAGCAAAAGCACGAATGGTTCTGTTGCGTATATATGTTGAAGAAACTATTTTTTCATTTTCGTTTGCCATACAATTAAATATTTTGCGGTGTATTTGTCAAGGGTGCTGTATCATCAGTCATCAGTTGTTCTGATGCAGGTTTTACGGAAGGTTGTACTTCAAAACCTGTTATCATTCCCCTAAAATTATTCCAACCGGCCTTCAACACCTGCAGAACATGTACTACAAAAAAAAGCGTAAATAAAATGGTAAGTGTAAAGTGTTCTATCCTTGCCCATTCATACCCACCCAACATTGCACAAAGCGTTTTAAACTGAACGGGTTTGTAAATAGCAAGCCCTGTAAGCAATGAACCAAGACCCATAAAAATAACACCAGTGTATGCTATGCGCTGTGCAGCATTGTATTTTTTTTGTGGTGGCAATCCCTTGCGGAGATGCAAATCGTGTAGTATTACCCTCCAGCTTTCCTGCAACGATTTCCGGTTGGGGAAAATCAGTTTCCACTCGCCGGAAAATAACAGGTAACCTACGTAAATCAATCCGTTGATGGCAAACAACCACATAAATACAAAATGAAGACTCATGCCCTCAGCCAGCCGGAAAGGAATATTCAAAGCTTTATTAAATGAATCGGGAAAAAATTTAAGTACGGTGGTAGAACCCCATCCAATGCGATATACGTCGTTGGCCCAATAAATTAACATGCCGCTCCATATCATAATTGCAAGCACCGGAAAATTAATCCAGTGAAACCAGCGGATAGCCAGCGGATGCTTTTGTACAATTTTTTTCATCAGTAGCAATATAAGAATTTTATTTGTACTTATTCGGAATTTTCAATTTGCATTTACTGACGTTAAGAAGCTGCCTGAAAACGATTTTTTGAATACTTAAGCAATGAACGTTGGGGACATCGGCCACGGCAGTTAACCGGGATCGGTGTTTCCATCAACCGCAAGATGGCAAATGAAAATTTTATTTCTAAAAAGCTTCAACCACATTTTATACTTTCTCTTGTAAATGTATTAAATAACCCAATAGAAATTTATTGGTTTTTCCTCTGCATATAATGAGCAATTATTTACAATGAAACAAATTAAAACCGCCTCATCCCCTCATGGACAAAACCGACCTACCCCTTTTTTGTAAAATTGAGCGAAACAGAATTCATGCAATACCGTAAGCCGGTTGGTTTGGGGCCATCATCAAATACATGGCCTAAATGAGCGCCACATCTGCTACAGGTAACTTTTGTACGATCCATTCCAAATGTATTATCTG
>NZ_JACMOO010000201.1 GCF_014377975.1 Ferruginibacter sp. | reverse complement strand
TGTATGTAGTAGATGGCATACCCATGTTGAGCGAAAGCAATTCTTCTTTATCCACTTCATTCAATACAACCGGAGAAGAAGTTGGACAGGGGCAAAACATCAGTTCTATTTCTGACATCAACCCCGATGATATTGAATCAATCGAAATTTTAAAAGATCCTTCTTCAGCCGCTATCTATGGTGCCAGGGCCAGCAATGGTGTGGTGTTGGTAACCACAAAAAAAGGAAAGGCTGGTAAAACACAAACCGGTTTTAACATGTATACAGGTGTTCAACAGGTGGCTAAGAAAATAAAATTTATGAACTCTACTCAGTTTGTGGATATGGTACAGGAAGCCAGGGCCAATGACCTGAAAATATACAATGCTGATAACACCGCTTTTGGGCCAGGTTTTGATCCGACGGTATTAACCGATCCATTAGCTTATTCTGCTGGCAGCACCAATACTGTTTGGCTTGACCAGATTTTTAGAACCGCCCCCATCAATAATTACGAGTTGAACCTGAAAGGGGGCAATGAAAAAACTAAATTCTATATTGGCGCAGGCTACTTCGATCAGCAGGGTATTGTGATAGAGAATTATTTTAAAAGGATGAATGCCCGCATCAACATCGATCATTCTATCAATGATAAATTTAGTGTAGGCGTTAACCTTAGCATGAGTAAAAGCCTTAACCACCGAAGCTTTAACGATGATACTTATAGCGGTATTGTTACCAACGCCATCGGTGCTTCGCCGCTGATGCCGGTATATGATGCCAATGGTAACTATGCAAAATTTGAAGATTACCAGGCAGGCTGGTTGTCGGATAACCCCGTAAAATCTGCCCATGAAATAAAAGGATTTACTGATGGTTATCGTTTTACAGGAACTGCTTTTGGTGAATACAAGATCAATAAAAATTTAAAATTCCGAACTTCCTGGAGTACGGATTATGCTGCTTTGACAGACAAGCTTTTTTTATCTCCCATCACTACCGATGGTGCACCAATTGGTGGCCGTGCAACCAAGGCTAATTTTAACAGCACCACCTGGTTAAACGAAAATATTTTTAATTATCAAAAATCAATTGGCAAACATTCCATTGGTGCGTTGGCGGGCTTTACGCAACAGGGTACTACTTCGGATAGAATTGCTACCGCCGGGCAGGGCTTCCCTTTAGGAAGCAGTCTATCGGATGTTTCTGTTGCGGCCATCATTACCCGTATACCTGTAACTCCCGGTGGCAATAACCGGTTACATTCTTATCTGGCAAGGTTAACCTATGATTATGATGGCAAATATTTGCTAAGTGCTGTGTTGCGTACCGATGGTTCATCGCGTTTTCCTCGGGGTAAACAATATGGTTATTTCCCCAGTGTAAGTGCAGGATGGAATTTAAATAAGGAGCGTTTTATGGAAGATAGCAAAGTGCTGACTGCCTTAAAAGTAAGGGCGAGTTATGGTTTTACCGGCGATCAGGAAATTGGCGATTATCAAAATAAACCATTGTGGCAACCTGCAGTGTATAACGGACAAAGTGGCCTGAAACCCAAACTGATTGTGGATCCTAACCTCACCTGGCAAAAAAATAAAGGTGCCAATGTAGGTATTGATTATGAATTTTTCGGTGGCCTTATCAGTGGTTCGGCAGACTATTTTATAAACACCCGTACCGACCTTTTAAACTATGTACCAATTGCGGGCACTACTGGTTTTGCAACCTTGCTTACCAATGGCGGTTCTGTGCAGGACAAAGGCTGGGAGTTTAATGTTACCTCAAGAAATATCAATAGCAACAATTTTAGATGGACTACCAATTTCAATATTACTTATCAAAAAAATACCCTTTTAAAAACACCGGTGGATAACCAGCAACTGAGTGCTTTTAATGATTTAAGCCCTACCCATATTTTAAAGGCTGGTCAACCGGTTGGAAGTTTTTGGGGTATAAAATACAAAGGAGTAAATCCCCAAACAGGTAGCCCAATGTATGAAGACCTGAACAAAGACGGTGTGATAGATGCCAACGATGCACAGGTACTTGGTCACGCAAGGCCTGATTATTTTGGGGGATTAAACAACAGTTTTAAATATAAAAATCTGGAGTTGATGGTGGCCACACAATTTAGCATCGGTAATAAGGTATACAACCTTATCCGGCCGGTATGGGAAAACCTTGGTTACAGCAACAACGGCGGACTAACACAAGTGTACGCCAATAATTCTGTCAATTCCCTTAAAAGATGGCAAAAGCCCGGGGATGTTACGGATGTTCCACGGTATTCTTTTGTCAATAAAAACTATATTGAAAACAGCAGCATGTTTGTAGAGAACGGTTCATTTTTTAGAATACGCACAGTAAACCTTACCTATACCTTTAATAAAAAGATGAAGATGTTTAATAACCTGCAGGTGTATGCACAGGTGCAAAATTTATATGTGTTTACCAAATACAAAGGGTTCGATCCGGAAGTAAGTTCCAACGGCGGAAACCAAGACAGGACGGCAGGTGTAGACTATGCTGCCTATCCACCGGCCCGCACTTTTACATTGGGTGTTAACCTTAGTTTTTAAATCTTAAAAATGCTGATCATGAAACTTTTTATAAAGAATGTTTTCTTTTTTTCTGTTGCGTTGCTTGCACTATCTTCTTGCCAGAAACTGGATGTTAGTTCACCAAGTGATGTACCTACCGCAGAGGTTTTTAAAAATGCTGATGGCTTACGAAGTGCAGTAACGGGCATGTACAGCACCATGCAGAAAAGAGAATACTACGGAGCCTATTACCCTTTGATGGCCGACCTTAACAGTGATGCACTTACACAGGGCGGCTATGATATTCCCGCATTGAATGAAATTGGCCAGCATGCGGTTACTTCTTCCAACTTATATGTGGAAAAGATGTATGTAGCGATGTACAATACCATTGCAACTGCCAACGCTATTTTGCAATCAGTGGATGTTATCAGCGATCCTAATTTAGTAGAGGCCGAGAAGAAAACGATCAAGGCACAGGCACTTGCCATCCGGGCACTGGCTCATTTTGATCTGTTAAGAATGTTTGGTTACCACTGGGATCTTACATCACCCAATGGCATACCGGTTATCACCAAAGTGCAACAGGCTACCGATATTGTACCAAGAAGTACTGTGGCAGATACGTATGCCGCTATTTTAAAAGACCTTACCGATGCAAACAGTATTGTACCCGCTGATTTTATAAATGCTAAATATGCCAATGCCGTGTTTATAAAAGCACTGCTGGCAAGGGTTTACCTGTATAAAAAAGATATGGTCAATGCCGCCGCAATGGCTACTGAAGTAATCAATGAAGGTACTTTCAGTTTGATGGATGCAACAAGTTTTTCTACCATTTATTCTAACCGGCTGAGTGCAGAATCTATTTTTGAATTAAGCTTTGATGCACAGAACCAAAGCTTTTTTAATGGCACAACTTATGTAAGGCCCGAAGCTTTGCGTACAGAAATTTTCTTTTTAGCCAATCAAAAACTTGATATGTTTTTTCAATCAAGACCAACAGATAAACGAAGTGGGTTGCTTGATTTTATCAACAACGATGCAGGTATTTTACCCGATGGCAGAACATTAAAATACCGGGGCGAGGTAACAAAAAATAATCCTGCCTACATGATGCGGATGGCAGAAGTTTACCTGATAGCCGCCGAAGCTAAAATGCTTGCTGGTGGCGGGTTAACATTTCTGAATGCAGTGAGGCAAAACAGGGGTATGGACGCATTGGCTCCGGCCGGTGAAGATGCTTTTTTACAGGCTGTTTTAGATGAAAGATTAAGTGAATTAAATTTTGAAGGCCATCGCTTTTTTGACCTGGCACGATATCAGAAAATAAAAGACGTACTAGGCGTGCCAAACGAAAATGCAGTGTTCCCTATTCCGTTAAGAGAACTGATTGCCACGAACCAACAGGTAAAACAAAACCCTGGTTTTTAAAAATATTGTATGCCACATCTTGCCATTACTGTTTTTTTAAAGAGTGCTTTTAGAAAAGCCGTAGCCGATATTGAAACAACGGTTCCGGTTACTAAAAGCACGCAAAATAGCAGAAGAAGATTTCTACAGGACGCAGGAATAATCGGCGCTGGAATGATGATGCTACCTTCTTTTTTACAGGCGGCTGATTTTAACAGCAATAAAAAAATTACCATTATTGGCGCTGGCATCGCGGGATTAAATGCTGCATATCAGTTACAAAAACTGGGGCTTCAATCAACCTTGTATGAGGCAGGCAAGCGCACTGGAGGGAGAATGTACACCATGAAAAATTATTTTGGTGATAATATTACCACAGATATTGGTGGAGAGTTTGTTGATACGAACCACGAGGAAATTATTGAACTGGTTAAGGAATTACAACTTGATTTTTATGATTTGCGTACGGAACAGTTAACCAACCAAAACGATTTATTTTAGTGGCAAAAATTATTCTGAAGAAATGCTGGGTGAAGCATTAAAACCTTTTGCTTCACAGATTGAAAAAGATATACGCTCTTTACCTGAAACAATTAATTATACTACCGCACCAGCGTTTGAGAAACTCGATCAGCAATCCATTGCAGGATATCTGAAACAACTGGGTATTGATGGCTGGCTGTATGATTTTATCTACACAGTTCTTACCCGGGAGTATGGCATGGAGGCATCGCAGCAATCTGCCATCAACTTCCTCATTATGTTTGAAGCACCTAAAGTGACCGATACAAAATACGAACTGTTTGGCAGCGATCACGAGGTATTAAAAATTAAAGGCGGTAGCCAACACCTGACAGACACCCTGACAAAAAAAGTACAAAAAAATATCAAGCTACAACACCAATTGCAATCCATTACGCAAGATAAAAATGGCATCAGTTTAACATTCAATAACCAGGGTAAAAAACTAATCTTACCCGCAGATCATGTTATCATGACATTACCATTTTCTGTTCTTAGAAAAATTGATCTTAATATCGAAATGCCTGCACAAAAAAAACGCTGTATTGATGAATTGGGTTATGGCAACAGTTGCAAATTCATCATGGGCTTTAAAGGCAAGCCCTGGCGAACTGCCGGTAAACAAGGGTATACCTTTACTGATGAAGCATTTGGTTGTGGATGGGATAGCAGTCAGATGCAATCGGAAAAAGAAGGAAGTTTTACCGTTTTTGGCGGAGGAGATTTTGGCGATGAAATGTTGACGCAGCAACAGGAAAAATTGCGCAACAATTATGTAAAAGCCCTGGATAATATTTACCCGGGTTCGTCCGGCAATTATTCTGGGAAAAATATAAAATTCTGCTGGCAAAAATCACCTGTTGCCAAAGCCGGTTACAGTTGTTTTACAACCGGGCAATGGAGTACATTGGCTGGCTGGGAAGCGATACCTGTTGGGAATATTCATTTCGCCGGGGAGCATACCAGTCTTGCATTTCAGGGCTATATGAATGGTGCGGCCATCAGCGGAAAAAATGCTGCTACACAAATTGCAGCCAACATTTTAAAAATGAAAAACCCCCATAATAATAAACAAGTTACGTAAACCAAAAAAGCAGCAATTGATGATACATTGATTGCTGCAAAAAAATAGCTACGACAAAAAAGTATGAGCAACTCAGCAAAAATATTAGCAGACAGAAAGCAGTTTGTACCCAATGCCATTGGGATTTTTAATCCGTCTACAGCAGCAAGCGCAAGTGGCGGTATTATCACGGATGCCGATGGAAATGAACTGATAGATTTTGCCGGGGGCATCGGTGTGGTAAATGCGGGACACTGTCCCCCAACTGTCGTGAAAGCAATTGCAGACCAGGCTGCAAAATTAATTCACTGCAGTTTTAATGTAGCTTCTTACGAAATGTATACCCGCCTCGCTGAAAAACTGGCCACCCTTTTTCCTCATGGAGATTCTACTAAAGTAATGCTCACCAACTCTGGCGCAGAAAGTGTAGAGAATGCTATTAAAATTGCAAGACAGGCAACAGGAAGACCCGCTATTATTTGTTATGAAGGCGCTTTTCACGGGCGCAGTATGATGGCAATGACACTAACCAGCAAAGTAGGCTACAAATTAGGTTGCGGCCCTTTTGCTCCGGAAGTATACCGCCTGCCCTACCCTGATTATTACCGCAATGGCAATGGTTTGCAACAGGATGAATTTTCGCATTTGCATTTACGTGAGTTAGAAATTTTCTTTCAAACGCAAGTGCCGCAACAACAAGTTGCGGCCATTATTATTGAGCCCGTTCAAGGAGAAGGTGGCTTTAATGTAGTGCCTGAAAAATATTTAAAAGGGCTTAGAAAAATATGTGATGACAATGGCATATTATTGATATTGGATGAAGTACAAAGTGGCTTTGGACGTACCGGAAAGTGGGCTGCTTACCAGCATTTTGATGTAACCCCGGATATTTCCACCTGGGCAAAATCAATGGGTAGCGGTATGCCGATAGGTTGTGTAATTGGCAGAGCAGATATTATGGACAGTTGCCAGCCTTCTACCATTGGTGGTACCTACGCAGGCAATCCTGTTTGCTGTGCTGCCGCATTGGCAACCATTGAATACATGGAAGCCATTGATATCAATACACTCGGAGAAAAAGTAGGTAATATTGTGCGGGTACGGTTTAATAAAATGAAGCATAAATTTCCGGCCATTGGTGATGTGCGGGGGCTGGGAGCTATGATGGCTTTCGAACTGGTAAAAAATGGAGATCCTTTTCAGCCTGACGGGGATAGTTGTAAAAAATTGATAGGGTATTGTGCAGCACATGGATTAATCGTAATCAATGCGGGTATCAATGGCAATGTAGTGCGCATTCTTAGTCCGCTGGTGATTAGCGAAGCGCTATTAAATAAAGGACTGAACATTATTGAAAATGGGCTGAAAGAAATTTTAAGTTATTGAAAATGAAATGCTGTAAAAAAGCGATTGTTTAAAAAGTTCTTTCATTTTTTTGGTTGAAAGTTGGTACAGCGTAAGCCCGCAGGAGTTATCAATTTGTAATTGATAACAATCGTTGTATTTACGTGCCGTAGATTAGCCCCCATCTGCATTCAATTTTAAGGGGCCGCTCCGATGGAGCGAAATGGTAGTTGGATGATTTTTACAAAGCGGTGGCTCCCATGGAGCCGGAAATTGAAAATGTGTATGAGTAACATTTATCAGCAGATTAAAAAGTTCTTTTATTTTTAGGTTACAAGTTGTTACATCGTAACTCTGCAGGAGTTACCCATTTGTAGAAAACAACAATCATTGTATTTGCGTGCCATAGGTACGCCCCCTGATCTGCATTCAATTTTAAGGGGACACTCCGATGGAGTGAAATTATAGGTAGAGGATTTTTACAAAGTGGCGGCTCCATCAAGCCGGAAATTGAAAATGTGTATGAGTAACATTAATCAGCAAATTAAAAAATTCTTTTATTTTTTAGGTTTAAACTTAGTACAACGTAACTCCGCAGGAGTTATCCATTTATAGAAAAGAACAAACATTGTATTTGCGTGCCGTAGGTACGCCCCCATCTGCATTCAATTTTAAGGGGCCGCTCCGATGGAGCGAAATGGTAGTTGGATAATTTTTACAAAGCGCAGGCACCCATGGAGCCGGAAACTTAAAATGTGTATGAGCAACATCTATCATCATATTAAAAAGTTCTTTTATTTTTTAGGTTTAAACTTAGTACAACGTAACTCCGCAGGAGTTATCCATTTGTAGAAAATAACAATCATTGTATTTGCGTTCCGTAGGTAAGCCCCCTGATTACGGGAGGAATAATTAAACTATCATTGAAAAGATAAATAAATATAATCAGGGCCAATAAAAATTAATATGATGGAAGTAAAGCAATTTATAAATGGACAATGGATTAATGCAATTGGCAATGGTACCATTCCATTGATTAATCCGGCCACCGAAGAAGTGATCGGAAATATTTCGTTTGGCAATGGCGATGATTGCAATACTGCAATTGATGCAGCCAGCCACGCTTTTAAAACATGGGGTAAAACCACGCCTTATTTCAGAGCCGGAATATTAAAAAAAGCTGCCCAATTTATAAGAGATAATGTGGAGGAACTTGCCACCGATATGGTGAACGAAAGTGGAAAGCCAATAACCGAAGCAAAGGGTGAATTTATAGTAGCGGCCAACCTTTTTGAATGGTATGCAGAGGAAGGGAAAAGAGCCTATGGCAAAACCATCCCCACCAACCGGATTGATAAAAGAAGCTTTACGCAATGGCAGGCGATGGGTGTTATTGGTGTAATTACTGCATGGAATTTTCCGGCCTATAACCCGGCAAGGGCCTGGGCTGCAGCACTGGCAGCGGGTTGTACGGTGGTGGCCAAACCATCTGAATTTACACCGATGGCAGGATTGCATTTAGCCAAAGCACTCGAAGCATCCGGCCTGCCTCCAGGAGTATTAAATGTCTTAACCGGAGATGCCGCCCTGATAGGTGAAGCCATGTTGAACCATCCGCAGTTAAAAAAAATAAGCTTTACCGGCAGCACCAAAGTGGGTAAAATTTTAATGGATGGGGCCTCCAAAACCAGTACCAAACTCTCTTTGGAATTGGGTGGCAATGCGCCGGTAATTATTTACAACGATGTGGATGTACAGGCTGTTGCAAAAGCTGCGTCACTCGCAAGATTCAGAAACAATGGACAAGTTTGCATCGCACCACAACGTTTTTATGTGCAGGAAAATATTTATAATGAGTTTGCAGAGGCAGTAAGCAAACAGGTGGCACAATTAAAAGTAGGGAACGGTTTTGAAGAAGGTGTACAACTGGGACCATTGATCACATCCAGACAGCGGGATGGTGTAAATGAACTTTTAAAAAAAGCTACAGATGAGAAGGCGCACATTTTAACTGGCGGCAAAATGCCTGCGCATTTAAAAAAGGGATATTTTATACAACCGGCTGTTGTAGCCAATTGCAGTGCTGCTTCCGTGCTGGCACACAATGAAATATTTGGACCGGTATTACCACTGTTTTCTTTTAACAATATGGAGGAAGTAATTGCCCGGGCAAATGATACGCCCTATGGGTTGGCCTCCTATGTTTTTACCAACAACATTACTACGGCGTTTACTACCGCAGAGCAACTGGAATTTGGCATGGTGGGCATTAATGAATGGACACCCCATGGAACCGAATTACCATTCGGCGGCTGGAAACAAAGTGGACAGGGACATGAAAGTGGCAGCGAAGGATTGTATGAATATTTGCAATTGAAGCTGGTGAGTATTGGAGGGATTTGAGGATTTCGAATTGTAGAGAATTCTTAATCCTAATTAATAATTAATAATT
>NZ_JACMOO010000200.1 GCF_014377975.1 Ferruginibacter sp. | reverse complement strand
TTGACAAATGTG
Organism: Ferruginibacter sp.; assembly: GCF_014377975.1. Taxonomy (GTDB): domain Bacteria; phylum Bacteroidota; class Bacteroidia; order Chitinophagales; family Chitinophagaceae; genus Ferruginibacter. The sequence continues at coordinate 1,759 of NZ_JACMOO010000200.1, read as the reverse complement.
GGAACCTTCGGCAGCATAATGGGTACTCCTATAATTAACCAGCCACAGGTAGCTATAATGGCTGTGGGTGCAATAAAGAAAAGGCCGATGGTGATAGAAACGCCGCAGGGCGACACAATCGGCATACGTCACATGATGTATATTTCTTTAAGCTACGATCACCGTATCATTGATGGGGCATTGGGTTCTACCTTTTTAAATGCAGTGAGTAAGGAGCTGGAAAATTTTGATGGGAACAGGGTTATATAATCGGATTGTATGCCATTTTTCACAGACACAATACTATAATGAAAAAACTAAAATTAGCGATCCTTATTCTGGTGGGTGGAATTTTGATTACGTCTTGCCAAAGCCAAACAAAAGAACAACAGCTTACTCAAAAAGAAAAAGAGCTTTTACAACGGGAAAATGATCTATTAAAAAAAGAATTAGGGCAATCTGACTCAACAATTCCAAACCCTACAATAGACCAATTTTCTGTAGACAAGGCGCTGGTTAAAAAAATATTCTTGCAATACTTACCAAATATTTCAGATGGCAGAAAATTAAATAGCTATACTGTTGATGTCGGCGACCTTAATGGGGACAATTTAATTGACGCAATTGTTGATTATGGATTAGAACCAACTTCTGAAGATAATGGCGGTGGTGGAAACGCCATTGGTGAAATTTCAGGATTAGTCGCATTTACAAACACAGGAAATAAATTAGTTATTGCAGACCATTCAGAAGAATTTGGAGGGAATTTTGGTGCAAGAAACCAATTGAAAGAGATCAATAATGGAGTAATTTTTCTTGAAGGGCTTGACTATTCTGAAGATGATCCTCGTTGTTGTCCATCATTAAAAACTACAACAAAACTTATTTTAAGAAACAACAAACTTACACAACTCAAATAAACGGAATACAGCATTATTTTTTTACAATTTGAACAAAATGGATAACAATAAGATCTTGTAATTCTATTTTGCTGTTGTTCAGACAGTTTCATTTATAAATATATTTCAAAAGGGTTCCTACACTAAAGGTTATATCAATGAATCTGGAAATTGATCCGCGATAATGAAAAAAGTTTGAAATAGACTTTTAATAACCTTTCAGCACACTTTTCAAAACAGAATCTTTCTGAGCCTGTGTAAGTTTATAATTGTACTTATATAAACTGCTTTCCCAGTCGCCATAATTTACATTTGGGAACACAATAAATTTTTTACCAAACTCACCCGCAGATATGTCGGTGTTTATCTTCCGCTCCTCTTCTGTTTTTTTATCAAATATGCTGCTGAAGTCCGCCAGGTTATCCCCCATTAACAGCAGCACTTCATAATTTTTCATTACTTGTTGTCTTCTCACTTCTTTACTAGATGTGGTTTGTCTTGTTAAAAGGTGCGCTTCATCTGCATTAGGCAGATTGAAACGCTGAAGATTTTTTAAAGTGGCAGTTCTTTCTTTTTCATCCCTGTTGGTGATATAAAATATTTCAATACTTTTTGAAACTGCATATCTGAGAAATGCTGCCGCGCCAGGCATGGTATCTGCTGCAGCTTTTTCTGTCCATTCGTACCAGCTGGGTGAATCATATTCTTTACCTGAATATGCCTGATGAACTGCATAAGGACTATTATCTAAAATAGTTTCATCTATATCTGTAATGATTGCTTTTGGCTTAGCAGTAAGTGCAGAAAAATTGTCAATGCGCATACGGGCTATGTTGTAACCCTGCAGGCATAATGCACGATACTCTGCCGCACGCTGATGA
>NZ_JACMOO010000199.1 GCF_014377975.1 Ferruginibacter sp. | reverse complement strand
ATTCTTTGGTGAGTTCTGGATGTGCGAAGAATCCAAAAATACCTACCCTATAATTAAAGCTTACAAATACAATTCCTTTTTTAGCCATGGCCTCGCCATCATAAATGGGTGCCCCTGCCCCACCACTGCTAAATCCACCGCCATAAATCCATACAATCACCGGCTTTTTTTCTTTTGGCACTTTTGCACCAGTCCAAATATTTAAATACAGGCAATCTTCATTGATGGGTTCGTCTGGTATCAAAAATTCTTTTGTCCACATACTAAATGGCAATGGCACCGCCTGCACCGGACTTGCTCCAAATACAGTACAGTCCTTTACTCCAGCCCATAGCTTTGGGGGTTGAGGCGCCTTCCAACGCAAGTTACCTACGGGTGCGGCGGCGAAAGGAATGCCTTTAAAAATATGGATATCACCCTCTTTATTGACAGTGCCGGAAATAGTGCCGCCGGTAATTTTGACGATATCAAAATCAGCCGTTGGTATTTTAAATGCAAAAAAACTTAGAGTCAATATGCAAGACAATAAAATCAACCTGACAGAAACAATCATGACGTTTAATTTTTATGAAAAGATGCGCAAAATAAATCCGCGTAATCCGTTACAATTCGTGGACTCAATATTATGAATTTCACTTTTTATTTTCATATAAATCCGGCAATGATTTCAGCATTGGAAACTGTGCCTGGTGCCAATAAGGATATGCCAGCCGCGTGGCACTTGCTTTGTCTAATTTTTTTACCTGCTCTAAACTCAGGTTCCACCCCACTGCGCCCAGGTTTTGTTTTAGCTGTTCTTCATTTCTTGCACCTATAATAATATTCGAAACAGTGGGCCTTTGCAACAACCAGTTCAGCGATACCTGTGCTACTGTTTTATTAACTTCTGCCGCTACTTCTTTTAACGTATCTACGATGGTGTACAACCTTTCTAAATCAGATGGCTCACTGGGCACGGGACTTCCGCCCTGCGCAACCCTTGCATCTGGGGGCATGGGCTGGTTGCGGTTGTACTTACCCGTTAGCATACCACTTGACAATGGGCTCCAAACCATGGTACCTATCTGCTGATTAGCTCCGAGCGGCATTAACTCCCATTCAAAATCCCGGCACAGCAAAGAATAATGCACCTGATGAACAATGTATTTCGACCAGCCATAACGTTCTGAAACAGACAAGGATTTCATCAGATGCCAGCCAGAAAAATTAGAGCAGGCAATGTAACGAACCTTACCGGATTGCACCAGGTTATCCAACGCTTTCAACGTTTCATATATCGGAGCAACTGCATCAAAACCGTGCAGGTGGTAAATGTCAATGTGGTCTGTGTCCAGCCTTTGCAGGCTGTCTTCACAGGCCTTCACCAAATGTATGCGGGAAGAACCGTAATCATTGACCTTGTCCGACATGGGAAAGGTTGCCTTGGTAGAAATCAACACCTGGTTTCTTTTTCCTTTGATGGCCTTCCCTAAAATTTCCTCTGCGGCACCTCTTGAATATACATTGGCCGTATCAAAAAAATTAACACCGGCATCCAGGCAAAGGTTCACCATTTTAGTTGCTTCATCCACCTGTGTACTTCCCCATGCTTCAAAAAATTCGCCGCCACCACCAAAGGTTGCCGTACCAAAACTTAATACCGGTACAGTTAAACCTGAATTACCTAATTGTTTATATTCCATCTTATTTGATTTAGATATTGGGATATTATGCCTTCGCACAATTATAAATTATTAATTATTAATTATTAATTTTTAATCCCCTTTAGCGCCATCGCAATAGCACGCTCCACCAAGGGTTCCATTATTTTATAGCCTGCCATATTTGGATGTACACCATCATCACCAAGCCCTGCTCTTAACCCGTTTCTTTCATCTGCCATTGCTGAAAAATAATCAAGATAAATACAACCATTTTTATTGGCAAAATCTTTGATCATTTTATTCAATGCCACAATTTTGGGAGCCGGTTGCAAACCTGGTTTCCAGGGGTAATCGAACACAGGTAAAACAGAACTTAACACAACCCTAATGCCACTTGCTTTTGCTAATTGCGCCATGGAACTGATGTTGCCCAAAATACTTTCCAAAGTAGCCGGCCCGGTATTGCCTGCAATATCATTGGTGCCCGCCAAAATCACTACAACGGCTGGTTTCAAATCAATTACATCCGGACGAAAACGCAGCAACATTTGTGGTGTTGTTTGTCCGCTGATGCCGCGATCAATATAACCATGCCGGGTAAAAAAAGCCGAGTCAATATTTTTCCAGGCAATGGTGATAGAGTTGCCCATGAAGACTACCCTTTGGCCGCCTTTTTTAATTGAGGGCAATTGTTTATTTTCTGCTGCAAATTCCCTGATATTTGGCCAATCATTTTTCACTCTTTCTTCCTCTTCTTTCTGCGAATGTTTTACCTGCTGGGGAGTTACAGTAGCCATCCAGCCAGTTGGATTTACAGGCCACAATAAACCTTGTTGCTCCAGCCAGTCGCCGAAACGATCAATCCAGGTATCAGTGGGAATATCTGTTTTATGCATACCAAAACCATGACCACCTTTTGCATACATGTGCAACTCAGCTGGCTTTTTGGCAGCAATCCAGGCGCTGTATAAATTAACACTGTGGGGGGCTAATCCTAACTGATCGTTGGTGGCAGCACAAATAAATAACGGTGGCGCATCTGCGGGAATAGTCTGATTTTTTAATGCATTCATATAGGGATAAATGGGTGCTGCAAAATCAGGCCGGTCTGCCGCAGCGGAATTAAACACAGTGCCCATCGCAACGGTGCCACCTGCTGAAAACCCCATAAATCCAATACGCTTTGGACTAACATTGTATTCCCCTGCATGGGAGCGAACGTAGGCAACAGCCTGTAATCCGTCGCTGATAGCCATGGTAACCACGCTGTCATTTTCTTCATCCAGTTTTTTAAAATCACTCATCTTTTTCATGAGTTCTGCAACGGGATCATTGGTGAGACTATGCACCAGCCTGTATTTTAATACAAAGGCTGCCACGCCTTTTGCATTCAGCCACCTGGCCACATCGATACCTTCGCTTTCAATAGACAAGGTATGAAAAGCACCACCCGGAGCAATAATAACAGCCGTACCATTTGCGGCAGAAGCAGGAGGTAAATAGGCGGTGAGTGTTGGTTGCACTACATTGTACACCACCCGGGTTTTATACATGTTTTCGTTATTGTCTTTCTCCTGCCAGTTCCAGTTTTCTGTACCAGGCGCTTTACCT
>NZ_JACMOO010000198.1 GCF_014377975.1 Ferruginibacter sp. | reverse complement strand
TTTTTAAAGTGGGCGTATTCAGCGGTTCGCTCTGGTGGCGTGATAAGGACCAGGAAGATGAAGGTTTTGATGAAGATACAGATAGAATTATGCAGCGGCAGGTAAGAGAAGGATCCTATAATCCATGGTTAAAATTCTTTTTTGAAGTTGGTACGCAAGATGAGACTGCAGACAGAAATAACAACGGGGTAATAGACTCAATCGATGATGCTTTAAATTTAATTAAAGAGTTAAAAAAAAAAGGGTACAGTGCTGACAATATTAAATATTTAGAAATGAAGGACGGAAGGCATGATGTGCCAACCTGGGCTAAGGCATTTCCGGCATTTCTTGAGTGGGGCTGGGGTAAAAAGTAAAGAAAAATTGTTTCATAAAAAAACCGCATTCATTGGAATGCGGTTTTTAAATTATTAAAATTCTTTATTTTATTTTGAAAGCATAAATCCAGTTTACATTTCCCAAATCTCCTGCTGTTACCCCTGCATTAAAATTTATTGAAAACAACTGACCTGGAAGAAATTTTCCATTGTAAGGTGCTGGTAAAACAAAACTAAAACTGACTAAATATGTATTGTAATTTAATCCGTTTATGTTTTCCGTTAATCCTGTTACAACATTAAATGGTGCTGAACTGTTTGGTGCAATTGCTGCTAATGTAAAAGTAGTGTCAGCAGCAGTTAAAGAGCCTGTAATACCCGGCTGATAACTTCTGTACCTGTCTTCTGCATTCTGCAAAACATTTACAACAGATGGTGGATTTGCAGGAGTTATAAATGCAAGTGGCGCTTTAAATAAACTAACATTTATTTTTCTTTTGCTAATAGCAAAGTCATCTCCTTTTAAATATCCAACAATTGTTATAACATCACCTGCTGTGTAGGCTGGTGGTTTGTTTGCTATTACAACGGTATCATACGTAAGCAGTTTTCTAAATTTGTTGTATGATGTTGGTAACAATCCTGCTTGTAATGTAGGAAGCGTATTTGCATCAACCACAAACCCTGCAAGGATTCTGTTATTTAATGCTAGTGTAGAAGATGCTGCAGTAGCTGTGTTGGCTACACCGTCAATATTGTTGTCGTATTTTTTGCATGAAAAAAGTGATGCTGCAATAACAATACAACCGATAACTGTTTTTAGTTTATATATCATTTTATAATTTTTTAAGTATTAATTAAACAAATAACGAATCCCAATCTGCATTTGCCATCTTGAGGCCAAACTTGTGTTATCTCTGTAGCTTTGGGTTACCGGCGTTTGTGTTGTTGCATCTAAATAAGGGAAAGAAAAAGTTGGTTTACCATCAGCGGCAACTCCTACAAAATTTAATGGATTTGTTCTTACAAAAGATTTTGAAACGCCCCACTGTTTGTTTATTAAATTTCCTGCATTAAAAATATCAACAGTTAAACGCAGTGTGTTTCTCGTTTTATTTTTGGTTTCATAAAAGAAATCCTGTGTAAAATTTACATTGATCTGTTTAAAATAAGGCGCCAATGCTCCGTTTCTTTCAACAATTTTACCTCTTTGCTTGCTTAAATAAACATCCTGATTAATGAAGTTGTTTAATTGTGCCCATATCTGATCCGGTGTTCTTGGATCAGCAGCATTAGTTCTAACTAAAACAATATCTGATTGGTTTTTTGGAACATACATCAAATCATTTCCAGTTTGATTGTCACCATTTAAATCGCCATTGTAAGTATACGTACCTGAACCATTGTTTGCTGCTTCAAAAGTAAAACCTATAGAACTTGCAAAATATTTAGCATATTCTCTTCTGTACGATCCGTAAGCAATAACTCTGTGTGGCTGGTAAAAATTTGCATAACCAAGGTCATCAATATTCGGATCACCTTTTACAGCACGGTCTCTCCAGTTACTTTGAGCAATTGAACCACCGTCATTAATCGTTTTTGCTTTGCTATAGGTATAAGCTACACTACCCGAAAAATACTTTGATGTTTTTTGTAATTGTGTAGTGAAGAAATAACCGTACCCTTTGTTTGAATTTTTCATTAAAATAGCATCACTGATATTAGGATTGCTCAGTGTTGTACCATTGTAAATTTGCGGTGTACTATATCTTAAACGTTTATCTGAGCCTACTAAATTTATGCCTGTAGATGGTAAATTTAGGTTTTGAAAATAAACTGCATTTACATCTTTTGTAAAATTACCTTCTACAGTAATGGTAAAATTTGCAGGTAATTTATGATCAATACCCAAACTTGCTTTTAGGTTTTGAGGATACCGGAAATTCTTATCTGTTACGGCTATATTATAAGCAGTAGATAATGCGCCACCTGCGGGGCGAAAAGCATTTACATCAGGTGAAAAAGGAAGGTTTGCAGTTACACCATTACCAAGTGAAACCGAACCTAACTGAACACCATTGTTACCTGCCTGGTTACTTATCCATACAAATGGAGGCGGGCCTGCAAATAAACCTACACCACCACGTAGCTGCGTTTTTTTATCATTTTTTACATCCCAGTTAAAACCTAACCTTGGGCTTATTATTGCCTGTGTTGCAGGTGCCTGTCCTACATCAATTTTTTGGCCGTCTCTAAAAGTCAAGGCTTTTAAACTATCATTTGATGAAAATTTATTTTCGAATGTCGGCACATCAACTCTAACACCATAGGTTAATGTAAAATTGTTTTTTATGCGCCATTTATCCTGTACAAAAACGCCGATTTCAGCAGCAGAAATTTTTGCGAATGGAAATGATCCGTCTTTTGTGCTTGAAAAGCCAAGTCTTCTTATTGTAGCTAATTGAGTACCCGGCTGGGTTGCAGATACATATGGATTGTTTGCAGCAGCATAGAAATCTGATAGATTGTTAAACCTGAAATACCCCTGGTAATTAGGTGCAAAACCATTTTCAAACTGCTTTATATAATTTTGAGTTCCAACATTTATTTCATGCGAACCTTTATAGAAAGTAAAAATGTCAGAGATCTGAACAATGTTAGAACTTAATTTATTGTTGTAAGTAAAAGGCTCATAACCAAATGATGTATAGGTTTGATTGTTACCATTTAAAATATCTACAAGAGGAAACGGATTTCCTTTTGCAAGCGGCTCTCTAAAATCCCTTAATTCGGTGTAGCCAACCTGTAATTTATTGGTGGCTTTGTTACCTAAACGGGTATTTAATTCTGCAATTAAAATATTGAAATTATTATTAATTCTATAACCGCTTCCGCTAAAAGGTAAGCCAGTAACACTTGCCTGACGGGTTCCCTGGGCACCACTGTTACTTACAGCAACATCTCTAAAAGAATTTAGATAATTATATTTTATTGTAAAAGTATTTTGTTGGTTGATGTTCCAATCAAGTCTTACTGTAGCTTTTTTGCTTTCTGTAACATTGTTGTAATTATCATAAGTGCCGGGATCGTAACCGTATTTTGTAAGCAAAAACGTTTTTAATACATTTAAAGTATCAGCTCTTGCCTGAGAAATACTTACACCATCAGATGCTTCTCCGGTTTTTGCTGCACGCCACGTTGGTGAACCCGGTAGTTTAATTTTTTCCTGCTCGTAGCTTCCAAAAAAGAAAACTTTGTTTTTAATAATTGGCCCACCAACAGATGCTCCAAACTGGTTATAGTCAATAGGCGTTTTTACGGCCTCAGCAGCATTCACTTTATAACCTTGTGTATTTTCAGATCTAAAAAAGTTATAGATAGATCCTTTAAATTTGTTTGTTCCGCTTCTTGTTACACTGTTAATACCTGCACCGCTAAAACTTCCCTGCCTAACATCGTAAGGAGATACGTTTACCTGTATTTGCTCAATAGCATCTATACTAATCGGCTGCGAATTTGCCTGTCCGCCGAGTGTACCTGAAAGGCCAAAGGCATTATTAAAATTTGCACCATCTACAGTAAGGTTATTGTAAGAACCGCTTACACCACCGAAACTTAACCCATTTGAAGAAGGCGTTAATTTCGTAAAATCAGAAATACTTCTGCTGATGGTAGGCAACCTTTCAATTTGTGTTCTTGTAATTACTTCCTGGCTTCCTGTACGGCTGTTGTTAATTATTTTATCCTGCCTCATTCCGCTTACTACAACTGTTGCCAAATCTTTTGTGTCATTTTCTATAGAAAAATCAGCATTGTGTACTTGGCCGAGAGATAAATAAATATTTTCTTTCACTGTGTTTTTTGATCCCACATTCGTAATTGTTACGGTGTAAGGCCCGCCGATTTTTACGTTTGGCAAATTGTATCTGCCATCTGTTCTAGTTGCTACGGAATATTTTGTACCTGTAGGTTGGTGTATTGCTACAACTGTAGCTCCAGCAACTGCAATGTTGCCATTTTTTACAATTCCTTGTATTTCAGATGTGGTTTCCTGCGCAAATAAATAAGACAGGCAACCGGAGAGTAACAAGGAAAAGAGTAATCTTCTTTTCATAAATTTTGGTTTTAGTTTTGGGTGCAAAGGTGAGGGGAAATAAAACACCGCAATTTTAAGAAAATGTTACCCTTTGATAATTTCGGGCATAAAAAAACCTCCGATATTTCGGAGGTTTTTTTATGCTTTGTGTTTAATTAAAATGAGTATCTAAAAGTTAACTGAGCGTTCCAACGGCTACTTGTGTTAGCACTTGTTTGCACATCACTTGTAAAATATGGTTTGTTATCAATTGGTTTAAAAAATTGAAAAGTTGGAGTGGTAGTTCCAGTTTGAAAACCACGGAAACTTACAACGTTTGTTTGATCATTACCAACAAAGAAAATTCTTCCTGCGTTTCTGTTAATTAGATTTGTAAGATTGAAAATATCAAAAGTAACGGAAGCTTTATGCGTTTGTTGCCCTACTTTAACCATAAACTCCTGGCTTAAATTTGCATCAAGAATATTTGTAAAAGGCAATCTTGCACCATTTCTTGCGGCAAACTGACCTCTGTTTTTTCTTAGGTACTTATCACTGTTAATAAATTCTTCGAATTGATTTTTTTGATCAGTAAT